>DKJY01000185.1 GCA_002454955.1 Bacteroidales bacterium UBA6680 | reverse complement strand
AAGAAAGGATATTGTACATATAAAGAATGTAGAGAGATATCAGTTTGACTTACAGGTTTGGATGGAGCGTTTTAGGGGTGTAGCCACAAAATATCTACATAACTATCTGTCATGGTATCGTGAGCTGGATGAATTTGACTTTAAGATTGTCCCTGAGACAGTATTAATAAGGGCTAAGCGACCAGAAAGATACAACACCAACCATTTCCGTTGACAGAACAGGATTTGAGCATACTACCACTCCGAAACAGTCAGAAAAAAAGCTGCCTTTGCAGACAGCTTTTAATAATGTAGTATTATGATATTTATTTCTTTGGATTCATAATAACCTCTATAGTGTTTGATTTCTTAAGAAGCTTCTTGAACATCTTTTTACATGATTTTACAGACATACTCTTAATAATATCTTCGTATTCTGTTCCACCAATATAATCGTATCCATCAACTTCTTTGTTTCTGATTATACTTAACCAGAATCTGTTTTTCTTATGATTCTCATTAAATTCTTTTAAGAAGTAATCTTTTGTCTTTTTAAGATCCTCTTCTGTCGGACCATTCTTAATAATCTTAGCAATCTCATCGTGAACGATTTTCTTCATTGCAGCAGCTTTCTCTGGATCTGTATCAAATTGTACATTAAGCTTAAACTCCTGTACAGGATCTTCATCTTTAGCAGCCCAAACACCAACTCCATAGGCTCCACCACTCTCTTCACGGATAGATGTAGTATATCTTAAATCAAGAATATGTGATAATGTACTTAGATAGATATTATTCTTAAGATTATACTTATACTTAGATGCGTAAGTAACTCTCATTGTTGTTTTTGGAGTTTCCATCTTGAAATCAAATGTTTTATTGATATCTTTTGATGGAGTTCTCACCTTTTCATCTTTCCATGTCTCTTCACCATCTTTATTAGGTAAAGCTCCAAGGTATGATTCAATTAGAGGTTTAACTTTATTTGCATCAATATTCCCAACAAATACAAATGTAAAATCACCTGCATCTGCAAAACGCTGCTCAAATACTCTCTTAGCACTTTCGTAATTAACCTGCTTAAATGTTTCAGCATTCATTACCGGGCGTCTAGGATTCATACCTCCATTCATTACTACAGAAAGAGTATCACGGAAATTGTTATTTGGATCATTAGCTGCATTTATTACATATCCCTCAATTCTTGATAGGAACGACTTAAACTTACCTTCGTCGAAACGAGGAGCTGTGAAATTTAAGTATACTAATTGAAGCATTGTTTCAAAATCTTTAACAGATGATGAACCACTGAAACCTTCAGTAAGATTACCAATAAACGGTGTTACTTTTACTGTTTTTCCAGTTAACTGCTTCTTAAGATTTATCATGTCAAATTTACCAAGACCACTCTGTTCAACAAGAGTTGTTGCAAGCTCAGCCGAAACAAGATCATCAGTCGCAACTATAGATGTACCACCGTTACTTGTTGCTGCCATAAGGATCTCATCCTCTTTGAAATCTGTTGATTTGATAATAACTTTTACACCATTATCAAGAGTCCATTTAGTTGTACCGTACTCAGCATCAGTTGATGTTGATACAACTTTTGATCCTGCAGGAGCGTCTTTTACAAGAGGTTCAATAACAGTGTTATCTACATATGCTTTAATCTTTGAATCTTTAACAGTCTTGATAGATGCAAGAATATCTTCATTAGTTGGGTACGTAACTCCATCTTTTTTAGGACCAGTTATTGTGATAAGAAGATTATCATCAGTGATAAGTTGCTTAACTGCTTGGTTAAACTGCTCAACAGGTATCATTGGAAGTATGCTTTGAGCCATCTGAAACTCTTTCTCAATACCTGGTAGAGGAGTGTTTTGTAGGTAATGACTTACAATTGCTCTTGCAACTCTTTCGTGTTGTCTTTTATCTTTCTCTTTTGATGCTTTCTCATAAGCATTAAGAAGATTCTTTTTAGCTCTTTCAAACTCCCCAACTGTAAATCCGTGACGCTTAATTCTTTCAATCTCTGTATAAAGAGCATTAAAAGCTTTTTGAGCACCATTGTCTTTAGTGTTTGCAGCAAAAACTAAATCTTCGGTTGCTAATGTCATATTGTAGTAGAAAGAGTAACCAAAACTGAAAGGAGGATTTTCACTCTGTACAAGCTCATCTAAACGGTCACTAGCCATGTCAGTCATTAGCGATGTCATTATATCAACAACAAAACCAGCCATTGAGTTTCTTGCCTCTTTTGGCATTCTTTCATGTTTAATATCTATCTTAACTGATGTAGCTTGTGCTTCAGGATCAGTAACTATAGCAATTTTTGGCTCTTTATTAGCAGGAACAGGGTAAACAACTCTCTCTTTTGCATTCTCGCGCTTAGGAATTTTTGCGAATAGTTCTTTAACTTTACCTTCAACGACATCAACATCAAAATCACCAACAACAACTACTGCTTGAAGATCTGGACGATACCAATCTTTGTAAAGATCTCTAATTCTTTCGTGCTTAAAGTTATCAATAACCTCTAGGTCTCCAATTACAGTTCTCTTACCGTACTTTGAGTCGTTATAAATAATTGCATTTGCTTCAATTCCAGCACGACGACCACCGCCCATACGGGTTCTCCACTCTTCGTGAATTACACCACGCTCAGAATCAATCTCTTTACCCTGTAATAGGATGTAACTTGACCAATCGTGTAACACAAGAAGACATGAATCTATTACAGTCTCTCTTTTAAGAGGAATATTCTTAAGGTTATATACAGTCTCATCAAATGAAGTGTAAGCATTTACGTTTAAACCGAATGCCCCACCAAGACTTTCAACATAATTTATAATACCTTTTCCCGGAAAATGTTTTGTTCCATTAAAAGCCATATGCTCAAGAAAGTGAGCTAAACCATGCTGATCCTGATCCTCTTGCATAGATCCAACAGCATGTGCAATAAAAAAGTCAGCTGTACCTTCTGGTTTAGCATTCTCTTTAATATAATATGTCATACCATTTTCCAGAACCCCTGTTCTGATACTAGGGTCTAGCGGTAAATTTTGTGGCATCTGTGCATAACTCATCACAGATATCCCTACAGCAAAAGCCAGTAAAGCCAGCTTTCTCAACGATGTTTTAATCATTACGTGTAAAAATTTAAATTAATCTATTTTTTAAGTTTTGATTTATTATCAATGCGTTAT
Source organism: Bacteroidales bacterium UBA6680 (assembly GCA_002454955.1). Classification (GTDB taxonomy): domain Bacteria; phylum Bacteroidota; class Bacteroidia; order Bacteroidales; family UBA6680; genus UBA6680. The sequence continues at coordinate 38,617 of DKJY01000185.1, read as the reverse complement.
ATTAATACAATATAATATTTGTTTATAGCTTATTATTAAGTAATTTCAGTATACTAAAATGGTAGAAAACTACTACTTGTTATCTGTTGTTTTTAGCAATGTGAAGATAGTAAAAACATTATTACACAATGCAATATTTATAATTTTTAATGTATTATTTAAAATGAATATTACTGTGTACTAACTAACAACAGATAACATAACAGAATATTTTTAGTCTCGCTATTATTTAAATATTATTATATTCTATGAATAAGATTTAGATAGCCCTTTTGATTGTAGACCATAGAGCAATAGACTCTTTTAATCGGGACTCGTAATCGGACAGATTATTGCAGGAAGGATGATTGCTGCTGCAGCTACTATTCTGATTTATATGTGCTCTTTTTTGTTTGTATGCATTTGAATAGTAACCAAAAAGTATAATGTCTAGCTTAATAGAATATTCATTAAACAATCCTTTTTCAAGTTCTGCATCTAACTCAGCAACCTCTATTATCATCTCAATTACTTCTGAAGAATATTCCGTGGCGAAATCAGCTCCTTGTGAGAAAAGGCTATCAGCGTTCATTGCAAATAGCAGAGTTGTACAAAATAAGATAATTAATTTTTTCATTGAATTTGATTTATACCGGTTTTTAATCAACAGTAGGTTTCTGTATTGGTACCGGTGTAGTTAATAATAAATTTCAGAAATGTAAATATAACGGTTAATAAAATTTTACAGTGTGTAAAGACTATATTTATAAACATATTTTGTAATATATCATATCAAAAAAAGACACTCAAGTTTGACCTGAGTGCCTTTCTGAATTTTAAAATATTGTAATCTATCTACTGGATAAATTTTATTGATAAAGGATAATTATATAACTCACCATTACCAGCTTTTACAGATCCAATAATCGTAAATACATAATATAGAACAACAAGTGCAGGCATTACGAAAACACCAATTACAATAAGAAATAATAACCCTGCAACAAAGAAGTATATACTCATTGATATCTGGAAATTCAATACCTCTTTTCCATGTTTATTTATATACTCAGACTCATCTTTTTTTATTAACCATATTATTAGCGGTACAATAATATTTGCAAATGCAACAAATGGAATAAGGCCTGCCAAGTGACAAAATAGTGCCATATTTTTCTCTTCTGGAGTTGGTCTGTTAATAATTTCCATATCTATAATTGTTTTGGTTAGTCTGCAATAAGCTTTTTATATTTTATTCTTGTTGGTCCGGTATCACCAAGGCGTTTCTTTTTGTTCTCTTCATACTCTGAATATGTTCCCTCAAAAAAGAATACTTGTGAATCTCCTTCAAAAGCGAGAATATGTGTTGCAACTCTATCTAAAAACCAGCGGTCGTGCGATATTACAACAGCACATCCAGCAAAATCTTCAAGCCCTTCTTCCAGCGCTCTTAGAGTGTTTACGTCAATATCGTTTGTCGGTTCATCCAGAAGAAGAACATTAGCCTCCTCTTTAAGAGTAAGCGCTAAATGTAAACGGTTACGTTCTCCGCCAGAAAGAACACCACATTTTTTCTCCTGATCAGCGCCACCAAAATTAAAACGTGCAACATATGCCCTCGAATTCATAGATCTACTACCTAGCTGTATCTCATCTGAATCTCTGGAAATAACCTGATAAACACTTCTCTCTGGATCAATATCAACGTGATTCTGATCAACATATCCAACTTTTACAGTATCACCAACCTCAAAAGTTCCGTTGTTTGGTTTCTCAAGTCCCATAATCATTCTAAACAGCGTTGTTTTTCCTGCTCCATTAGGACCAATTACTCCAACAATACCTGCCGGAGGTAATGTGAAGTTTAGATTTTCGAATAATATTTTATCGTCAAATGCTTTTGTTACGTTATTAACCTCAATTACTTTATTTCCCAATCTTGGACCGTTCGGAATGAATATCTCAAGCTTCTCTTCTTTCTCCTTAATATCCTCATTCATCATCTTGTCATATGCTTTAAGACGAGCCTGAGATTTAGCGTGACGGGCTTTAGGAGCCATTTTTACCCATTCCAGCTCTCTTTCAAGAGTTTTTCTGCGTTTACTGGCAGTTTTCTCTTCCTGTTCCATACGTTTTGTCTTCTGATCAAGCCATGATGAGTAATTACCTTTCCATGGTATTCCTTCACCACGATCTAGCTCAAGAATCCACCCTGCAACATTATCAAGAAAATATCTATCGTGAGTAATTGCAATTACAGTTCCTTTATATTGTTGTAGATGCATCTCTAGCCACTGTACCGACTCCGCGTCTAAGTGGTTTGTTGGCTCATCAAGTAGTAATATATCTGGCTCCTTTAAAAGAAGTCGGCAAAGAGCAACACGGCGAGCTTCTCCTCCTGAAAGATTACCGGCTTTTCTATCTGCAGGAGGGCAACGCAGTGCATCCATTGCTCTCTCAAGTTTGTTATCAAGCCCCCAACCATTATGCTGATCAATAAGTTCCGTAAGTTCTCCTTGTCTTTCGATCAGTTTAGTCATCTGATCATCGTCCATTGGTTCAGAGAACTTAAGGTTTATCTCCTCATACTCCTTTAACAAGTCTACCATATCTTGAGTTCCTTCTGAAACAATCTCCTTAACAGTTTTTTCAGGATCTAATTTAGGATCTTGCTCAAGGTACCCTACAGAATATCCTGGTGAGAATACTACATCTCCTGTATATGACTTCTCAAGACCAGCAATTATTTTTAAGAGTGTAGATTTTCCTGAACCATTGAGTCCAATGATACCGATTTTAGCTCCATAAAAAAATGAAAGGTATATATCTTTTAATACCTGTTTTTGAGGTGGAAAAACTTTACTCACCCCAACCATCGAAAAGATGATTTTTTTATCGTCTGACATAAATATCTGTTTTCTATTTGTTTATTTTTTTTATATCACTTATTAAGAATCCGTCCGGTTTCTTTACGTTGTTATATACATGTCTTGAATAATAGTACATATTTCCTTTATTGTCTAAAATAAATTTAAATACCTGTGATTTAAATTTTGTATTTTCAGGACCAACTTTAAATAAAAATGTTACGTTATCTTTCTCAGAAGCTGTTTTAATGTCTTTATCAGTGCAGAATATAAAAGGATGTTTGTAGTATTGTCTAAATATATTCTCAGGCTTTACCTGTTCTGATAAACAATCCTCATTTACATAAAGTGTTGTATTCTTTATCTTTTTAGTTTGTTTATTATATATTTTAAACATATTTGCTCTTAAAAGTTTGTCAGGATTCTCTTTTACCCTTTCAAGATGTTTCTGCGCAAATAGAATTATCATATCAAGATAAGTTGCATACTCTTCATTCTCTTCTTTTGTGTATTTAAGCGGAAATGAAAATATATATGGCATATTATCAATTTTGTTTACATTTTTACCAATCATAATATTGACAAAATCATATACCGCTGGCATCTTATCATTTTCATGTAAATCTCTTGTTAAAACAATAAATGAGTTTTTAGGATCTTTTCTAAGCGCATCAAACTCATCTGGTTTAATTATAGTGAATTTGGTTAGAGTCCAGTGTTTTTCCACGGCAGATTTAATAGCTGTGTTGTATTCAGAGAAAGGATTGTCTTGCATGACTACATATGTATGGCTGCTAAAGAAGCTCATAAAAACATCTTTTTCTGGAATGTATTTTTTTGAAAAACCACTCAACGGAATAGTGACTAATAGAATAAGAAATAGCTTTCTCATAATTTTATTTTTTTAGATTATTGTTTTCAAATTAAGTAATAATATCTGATATAAAAATATGGTACAGATATTAAATATATATATCAAAATTAATAAAAATGTTCTACTAATAATAAGTCTAATTAATCTAAACAATACAGAGCTTTTATACCTGTTGTAAGTGTTAATGTAAAAATGAATAATGTTTTAGTATAAAAAATAGCAAAAATAACTATATTGGCAGGTCTATTTTTTAATGCCAGTACATGAAGTTATTAGAGCCGGGGGAGTTATATAACGAGAATAAATTTAAGAAGTTAGGGGGTCAGAGTGCAGCTAAGTTTTTAATGATGCTTATGCGTGCTGATCGTGTTAATAAGGTTTATAATTGCCATTCAGATAAGAAAGGTATAGAGTTTATTGATGCTTTTCTTGATGATTTAGAGATAAAGTATCAGGTTGAAGAGAGCGATATTAAGCGTATTCCTAAAAAAGGACCGTTTGTTGTTGTTGCTAATCATCCTTTTGGTGGTATTGATGGGCTATTGCTTATTAAGATTATTCAGACTGTACGTCCTGATTTTAAAATATTACCTAATTTTCTTGTAAAAAAGGTTGCGGCTGTTGAAGATTCGCTTATCACACCTAACCCTTTTGATAAAACGGAAGATGATTCTAAAAAGGGTCTTTCAGAGACTAGAGATTGGCTTCACCAAGGTGGATGTGTAGGAATATTTCCGGCTGGAGAGGTATCGTTGTATGCAAATTCTCAGAATGGAGTTTCAGATAAACTATGGGATAAAGAGGCGATAAGGTTTATAAAATCGTTGAAAGTGCCAATTGTACCAGTTAATTTTACAGGTACAAATAGTAAAATGTATCAGGTATTAGGATTAATACACCCTAAGTTAGCTACAGCAAAGTTACCGTCAGAGTTTTTGAACAAAAAAAAGAAACTTATACATATAAGGTTTGGTAATTCTATATCGGTAAAAGATCAGGGACAGATAGCTGATGTATCTAGATTTGGTCGTTTTTTGAGAGCAAAAACTTATGCTTTATCAACAACCCTTGAAGTTCAGAAATATTTCAGAGCAGGATTAAATGTATCAGAGAAGGTTGAGGATATTGTTCCGGCAATAGATGATAATATAATACAATCTGAGGTAAAAGATCTTATAGATGAATACCTATTATTCAGATCAGATAACTATGCAGTTATATGTGCTCCATCATTTAAGATGCCAAATATACTTAACGAAATTGGTAGATTAAGAGAACTTACATTTAGAGCTGTTGGCGAAGGTACAAACAGATCTATTGATATTGATGAATTTGATATATACTTTAACCAGCTATTTATATGGGATGAAGAGAAGAATAAGATTGTAGGTGCTTATCGTGTTGGTAAGGGGAAAGATATAATCTCAGAATATGGGATAAACGGATTTTATATTCAGAGTCTGTTTAAGATGAAACGAAGATTTACTCCATATTTGGAGCAATCTCTTGAGCTAGGAAGATCATTTATTGTTGAAGATTATCAACGGAAGCCATTACCATTGTTCTTGTTATGGAAAGGTATATTATACTTTCTTCTTAAACATCCGGAGTACAGATACCTTATAGGTCCTGTAAGTATTAGTAATGAGTTCTCTACATTGTCAAAAAGCATAATAATTAAGTTTATGAAAACATATTATTATGACTATGATTTAGCAAAACATATCACACCACGTACTCAGTTTAAAGTACAGGCAAGTAATGTAGAAGAGGAGATTCTATTTGAGCATACAAATGAGATTGGCGAGCTTGATAAGATTATAAAAGATATTGAGACAAAAGGGTACAGAATGCCTGTGCTTTTAAAGAAATATATAAAGCTTAGCGGAAAAATTATTGGATTTAATGTTGACCCTAAATTTAATAATGCACTTGACGGATTACTAATTCTTGACCTGTTAAGTGTCCCAATGAGTGTTATTTTGTCATTATCAAAAGAGATTAATGATAAATCTATTCTTGATCGTTTTGAACATCAAGAAGAATAGGGTTGATAAAATTTTGGAAAGAAAAGGGTGTCTGATTAATTTTGCGTCAGATACCCTTTTCTGTTATAACGAATTTAAATAAAGATGAGTATAAAGAAATCAGAGTTTGTAAAAAGTAGTCAGAATTGCGAACAATGCCCTAAGGTAGATAAACCGGAGTATGCATTTATAGGGCGATCAAACGTTGGTAAATCATCACTTATTAATATGATTACAGAACGTAAACATCTGGCTAAAGTGTCGTCAACTCCCGGTAAAACACAACTTATAAATCATTTTATAATTGATGATGAATGGTATCTTGTTGATTTACCAGGATATGGATTTGCCAAAAAATCAAAAACACTGCGCGAGAGTTTTAGTAAAATAATTACTGATTATGTTACTAATAGGCACGATGTTGTTTGTTTCTTTGTTTTGGTAGATATAAGACATAATGCACAAAAGATAGATCTTGAGTTTATGCGAATGCTTGGTGAAAGCGGAATACCTTTTGCTATTGTACTTACTAAGGCAGATAAACTTGGTAAGGTAGTATTAAAACAGAAGGTTGAAGATTATAAAAAAGAGCTTCTTACTGAGTGGGAAGAGTTGCCAGAGATGTTTGTAACATCATCTTTAAATAGTACAGGAAGAGATGAACTGGTAGAATATATAAGATATGTAAACAAGGTTATTGCCCAAGGGTAATAAAAGTTTTACATCTTGAATTAATTGTTTTAATTTTGTACAACTATTATTTCTTTATAATTATATTATTCCAATATGAAGGCAAACACTCCAATTAAGGTATTTGGTGGCGAGAAGTCTCGTGACCTTGCTATGCATATAGCAGAAAAATTTGGCATGGAATTAGGTAAATCTACAATCTCACGTTTTAGCGATGGCGAATTTGTTCCGTCATTGGATGAGTCGGTACGTGGGTCGCATGTATTCATTATTCAGTCTACATTTCCGCCAACAGATAATTTGATGGAGCTAATGCTTATGATTGATGCTGCAAAAAGAGCCTCAGCTTATAAGGTTATTGCAGTAATGCCATATATGGGGTTTGCCCGCCAGGACAGAAAAGATAAACCACGTGTATCAATAGGAGCAAAGGTTGTTGCTAATATGCTTCAGTCAGCAGGTGTTGACAGGGTTATGACAATGGATCTACATGCTGATCAGATACAAGGATTTTTTGATGTCCCCGTAGACCACCTTTTCGCTTCGTCAATATTTGTTCCTTACATAAATAGTCTGAATCTTGAAGATTTGGCTATTGCGGCTCCGGATATGGGTGGTGCAAAAAGAGCAAATGCATATTCAAAGCATCTTCATGCATCAGTGGTTATTGCCCACAAATCAAGGTCTAAAGCAAACGTTGTTGATTCAATGACAACTATTGGCGATGTTGAGGGAAAGAACGTGATAATTCTTGATGATATGATTGATACAGCAGGAACAATTACAAAAGCTGCTGATATGATGATGGAAAAAGGAGCTAAGAGTGTAAGAGCAATGGCTACTCATGCTGTATTATCAGGTCCTGCTTATGAACGTATTAATGAGTCAAGTATAAGTGAGATTATAGTTACAGACACAATACCTTTAGATTCAACAAAAGATTTATCTAAATTTAAGGTACTGTCGGTGGCTGAAATTTTTGCTGACACAATTAATAAAGTATATAATTATCAGTCAATAAGTTCAAATTTCATATTTTAGTTGTATATTTGCAGCCTTCAAAACCAATTGGTTTTGTGATAGTGTGATGGGGAATTAGCACATTATCAGATAAATATTTTATCTAATTCTGAGTAACACAAAAAATTAATTAAATGAAGACTTACGAAATTACAGGCGTAAAACGCGAGAGCATTGGAAAAAAAGATGCAAAAGCTTTAAGAAAAGCTGAGAGAGTACCATGTGTGCTTTATGGTGGAAAAGAAAATGTTCACTTCTCAACTTCAGCTAAAGAGCTTAAAGGTGCAATTTACACTCCAGATGTGTATATCATGAATCTTGATATCGATGGTAAAAAAATAGTTGCTGTTATTCAGGATATCCAGTTTCATCCTGTATCTGATGAGGTAACTCACATCGACTTCCTTGAGGTTAAAGATGGTGAGAAAGTAAAGGTTGAGGTTCCTGTAAAATTAGAAGGTTTTGCTAAGGGAGTTCAAAAAGGTGGTAAGCTACACCTTGCAATGAGAAGACTTAAGGTTTCTGGTTTAGTTGATAATTTACCAGATGATTTGACTATTAAGGTTGATGATCTTGATCTTGGAAAATCAATTAAGATTGGTGAGCTAGATTTCGAGAACCTTGAAATTCTACATGCTAAAAACGCTGTAGTAGCAACAGTTAGACTTACAAGAGCTGCTCGTGCTGCTGCTGTTGAAGCTGCTAAAAATGCTTAATAAAGAACTAAAATTTTAGTGACTTGAAGTATCTTATTGTTGGTTTAGGAAACATTGGTGCCGAGTACATCAATACCCGACATAACATAGGATTTAAAATATTGGATGCATTAGCTAATGCATCCAATATTTCGTTTAAAGACCTGCGTTATGGAGCTGTAACTGAGTATAAGTGGAAGGGCAGAACTTTTATCCTGCTTAAACCTAATACATATATGAATCTTAGCGGAAAAGCAGTTAATTATTGGCTGCAAAAAGAGAATATTCCGGTTGAAAATATGTTGGTTTTAGTAGATGATTTAGCACTGCCATTTGGTACAATGCGTGTCAGAGGAAAAGGTAGCGATGGAGGGCATAACGGACTAAAAAATATTAATCAGATTCTAGGACACTCCTCATATGCACGTCTGAGATTTGGTATTGGAGACGAGTTCAGACGAGGAGGACAGGTAGATTATGTATTAGGAGAGTGGAGTGATGAGGAGAAGACCGCTTTACCAGAACATAAAGATTTGTGTATAGATATTATTAAATCGTTCGGTGCAATAGGACTTGCACGTACCATGAATCAGTATAATAATAAATAATATGGCATCGTTAACAGATGATAATTTACGGATTGATAAATGGCTTTGGGCTGTACGAATATTTAAAACAAGAAGCATTGCAGCAGAGGCATGTAGAAAGGGTAAAATATTGGTAAACGATATTGAAGTTAAGCCTTCGCGTATATTAAAAGTTGGCGAAATTGTATCCGTAAAAAGAATGCCTGTTGTTTATAAATATAGAGTAAAAGGCTTACTTTGCCGTAGACAGTCAGCAAAGAATATTGTTGATTTTATTGAAGATATAACCCCACAAGAAGAGCTTATTAAACTAGAACAAAACCTGTCTGTGTTTGTGCATCGCGAAAAGGGTGCAGGAAGACCGACAAAAAAGGATCGTAGAGATATAGATAATTTAAATATTTTTGAATAGGATCATATGATTATTGCAAAAGAGAAGAAACAGAAGAATATTGCGGAGTATGTAATATATATGTGGCAGGTTGAGGATTTAATACGTGCATGTAATTTTGATATCGAGATAATTCAAAAAAGTGTTATTGATAAATTTAATCAACCAGAAGAGATAATGTCTGAAATCAGATTGTGGTATACACATCTGATAAAGATGATGAAGGATGAGAGGATAGAAACAGTAGGACATTTACAGTTTATGAAAAATACTGTAAACGATATCTATAATACCCATCTATATCTGTTGAATAAAGAATCAGATGCAGATTATATAAGATTATATACTGATGCTCAGCAACAAATTCAGATGTTAAACCAGAAGAATAAAGGAGAATCTGCAAATGAGGTAGAACTATTTTTTGTTGCCTTGTATGGCTTTTTGATGTTGAGATTGAAAGGGGAAAATGTCTCTGACAGCACGCAAAGTGATATCAGAAAGATAAGTGCATTGGTGTCATATCTTTCTGAAAAGCATATGCGTTTTGAATCAGGAAAAGACTCAATGGATTCTCTTTAGAATTTATAATTAAATCCAACACCTAAAACCTCTTTAAATTGTAGTACAGAGGCAATATTATCGTCGTATAAGAAATGCGCAAGCAAGGTTGTAGAGAAATACTTATTTATTTTGAAATCAACCTTGGTTTTCCACTCAAAATCTACATTCTTAGCATCTTCAAGATAGTTAGAGAAAAGGTTCAATTCTGATACAACAGTTATATTTTTAGCAACCTCTTTATTCATCATAACCTTTATAGTACCTCCAAACTCATACCTTACATTCTCACCAGTTCCTTTTATTGGATCTCCTTTAGAATCTGTTTTAGCTTTCTTAACACCATACTCACCTCTGTCTGCAATATCCTGATCAAGAACCAGAACAATTTTACTTGTTAGGGGAGAAGCCTGAATACTTATCCACTTCTTAGGCTGATAACTTATACCATTATTATTTATAATATATCCTGGTGCCATAAATCTGGATCTCATTATTGTATCCTTATCATCTTTATATCCGGGAGCAAATTGTGTTTTAAGGTTTAATGATGTTCTAAAACTCCATTTATCAGAAAATTTTATCTGATAATCTGTAATAAAATCAATAAGATCGGCTGTTTTAGCAGCTCTTTTATCATTCTTAAATGTGTGGTTACTACCATATTCAAGATTAATAGTATTTGTCCATACAGATTTTGTTGATGACCGACTAATAAATACGTTTAAAGTACCTAATCCACCTAGATAATTCTCTCCTCCGGATTGCCATTCAGAGAATGCAGCTTGTGTGAATAGTATATTTTGTGATCCGCCGGCAGTCCATTTTGGTTTGCTCAATTTTGTTGTATCTGATTTTATCTCAACAGTATCAACCTTTTCAGTGTAATAGGATATTCTCTTCTCTGCAAATGTGTTTGTTAGTGAAATGATAAAGAACAACAAGAGTGTTACAGTAATTTTTTGTGTCATCTGTTTATAATTTTTCTATTGTGTTATGCTATCAATAATAGTAATAACTAACCTTATTTTACTGGTTATTTATTACGGTTTTTTAATACAGGCAAGAACAACATAAAATTACATATATTGTTCAGTTGACTTATTATATAGCAAGTTGTGTATTACAAAGGTATGTTTTTTTTAACATTTTTTATGAATTATATTAATTAAGAGGTTAAAAACAGTAAGGCTATAAATAGTTATTATAATAACTAATACCTTTGCACAAAAGTTAGTGCTATGGAGATGATATATATACTCGATCTATTAGGAGTTTTTGTATTTGCAATATCAGGTACACTGTCTGCATCAAATAAGCAATTTGATCTTTTTGGAGCCATGTTTACAGCCTTTATTACTGCGCTTGGCGGAGGTACAATTCGTGATTTGGTTCTTGGGTGCACACCTGTTATATGGGCAACAGATATGACTTACCTCTATATAATTACAGCGGCTGTTGCATTAACATTTCTGTTTAAAGATTATATAATGGGACTAAAAAAAACACTCTTTCTTTTTGATACCATCGGAATAGGTGTTTTTACAATAATAGGTATGCAAAAGAGTTTGGCATTAGGATTTAACCCGGTAATTAGTATAATGATGGGGGTTGCTTCAGCTGTTATGGGTGGGGTGTTGCGTGATACCTTTGTTAATGATATTCCTCTTATATTCAGAAAAGAGATATATGCAACAGCATGTATTGTTGGAGCACTACTATTTCTTTTACTATCATTTTTGAATGTTAATGCAGATGCAAGCTTACTGTTAACAATAGTACTAATTATATCTATCAGACTTATTGCAATAAAATTTAAATTAAGGTTGCCTGTAATAACTTCCAGACAACCTTAATCTACTAAATATACACCTCAAGTATCTCTACGCTATTTTTAGGTTGTAATCTTACTGTACTAATTTCGTTTGGTATAAGTACTGTCTCTCCTTTTGTTATTGTTACAGGATCATTACCAATAGTGTGTATTATGGCATCTCCTTCAGTGCACATATACACAACAAATGAATCCGTTTTATAATAGTCTTTCTCAACAGTACTATCTAGCTTAAGCATATTTGTTGTAAAGAAAGGAGTTTTAACTAATACCGATGACCTGTTCTCCTCAATTGTAATATTCTCTTTATCAATTGTAGGTTTATTAAAATCAATTGCATCAATAGCCAAATCAGTATGTAACTCTCTGCTTTCGCCTTTGTCATTTGTTCTGTTCCAGTCAAATATTCGGTAAGTGATGTCTGATGTTTGCTGTATCTCAGCTAACATAATGCCTGATCCAATTGCGTGAACTCTTCCCGCTGGAATATATAAAACATCACCTCTTTTTACCTCAACATTATTCATTAACTGATTAAGAGTACCATTATTAAGATGCTTTAAATATGTGGCTCTATCTGTTTTCTCTTTAAACCCATTTATTAATGTTGCTCCTGGTTTAGCATCAAGTACATACCACATTTCTGTTTTTCCGTATGCTTTATGCCTCTCTTTGGCCATCTTATTGTCCGGATGAACCTGTATACTCAACTGATCATTTGCATCAATAAGCTTAAACAACAGAGGTAATTCAATTCCGAACTGTTTATATATTTTATCTCCAACAAGATCACCCATATAAACCTCTATAAGATCCTCAATTGGGTTATCTGCAAGAAAACCATTCTTTACAACCGATATATTGCCCTGAACACCTGATAACTCCCAGCTTTCGCCTATCTTACTGTTGGCATCTCCTTTTCCATACGTTTTATTAAGTATGTTTCCGCCCCATATGGTGTTTTTTGTTATTGGCGAAAACTTCATAGGATATAGTTGCATATTATTTATTATTGTTAAGTTTCTATGATTTATACTAATGATGTTTATTTTTGTAACATATCAGAATAGTAATTGATTTGTTACAAAAGCTCAAAGATAATATAAATATTATGTATAAAGATATGTTGGTTATAGGTATAGCCGGAGGTACCGGGAGCGGTAAAACTACTGTTGTAAAGAAAATTATTGAAAGTTTGCCTCCAAATGAGGTTGCTGTTATACCGCAAGATTCATATTATAAAGATAGTGGTCACCTCCCAATGGAGGAGCGTCAGGAGATAAACTTTGACCACCCAAATTCAATTGAGTTTGAACTATTGGTAGATCATATAACGAAACTTAAGGGAGGCAAAGTAATTAACCAACCTATATATTCGTATCTTACATGTACACGTGCAGAAGAGACAATACCCGTTAAACCTAAACATGTAGTTATTGTTGAAGGTATTCTTGTACTCACAGATCCGTTACTGCGTGATTTAATGGATATAAAAATATTTGTACATGCAGATGCTGACGACAGACTTAGCAGAGTTATTAACAGAGATATTGTAGAAAGAGGACGATCTGTAAATAAAGTATTGGAACGTTATGAGAAAACTGTTAAACCAATGCATGTTCAATTTATAGAACCAACTAAACAGTTTGCCGATATAATTGTTCCACAAGGAGGAAAAAACAAGGTTGCCATTGAGATGATTACAACCCGTATTGAGAAGGCTTTAATGGTACATAAATATTAGTACTGGTATATAAGGTGGGAAAATCTCATGTGTGCACTCTACAAATAATTTATTATGCATGATATATACTCCCTGGACATAAGGAAGATTCTATTTCTGGATATTGAAACTGTGAGTTACGAAAAATCTTATTCGCAGTTGAGTGAAGAGAAAGCTGCTTTATGGAATATTAAGGTAAAGCATTTGCACAGTAGCAACAACGACCATCCAGAGAAGATGTATAATAGAGCAGGAATATATGCTGAGTTTGGAAAAATTGTATGTATATCTATAGGAATGCTTACCAAGGTTAATGGTATTGATACCTTTAAACTTAAATCATTCTATGGATCTGACGAGAGAGTTATACTGGAAGATTTTGCTGATGTTATAGGGAAGATGATAGCAGATAACCTGTTATTATGTGCACATAATGGTAAAGAGTTTGATTTTCCGTATATAGCACGAAGAATGATTGTAAATGGGATGAAAATTCCTCCTTTGTTAGATGTACGGTTCAGAAAACCTTGGGAAGTACCTTTTCTTGATACAATGGATATGTGGCGTTTTGGTGATTATAAAAGCTACACATCATTAAAGCTCTTAACCAATACACTTGGTATCCCTTCGCCAAAAGATGATATTGATGGAAGCATGGTTGGTAAAGTATATTGGGAAGATGGGGATATAAAAAGAATTGCTGAATATTGTGAGAAAGATGTTGTTGCTATTTTTCAGCTCTTCAAACGATACCGGGCAGAAGAGTTATTCAACACAGATAATATATTATTCTCTATAGAGAGATAAAAATAAATCGAAGATTGATTGTAAAATCTTCGATTTATTTTTTAATATAGTAACATTATCTTTTAGATACATCGCCACCACTAGATTCACCAGCATCTACATTTTGAGGATCACCCATATAAGAAACATCGCCACCGCTGCTTGCCCTTGCTTTTATACTCTCTTTTGCAAAGACTTTTGCATCGCCACCACTACTTGCATGTGCTGTACATATGTCAGATATAAAATCGTAAGCATAAATATTACTGCCGCTTGACGATTCACAAATAAATTCATGAGTTTTTCCGAATAGTTTAGCACTAGCACCACTACTTACATCAAGCATAACCTTTGTTGCATCAAGATTAAGCCTTGCGTCAGCACCACTACTTACACTGATATCTATACTCTCAGTTTTAAAAACCTCCTTTATATACGTATCAGATCCTGCCTCACAACTTAATGCTGAAAGATTATTTACAGTTACATAAATCTTTTTAGCTTTTGTAATAATTCTTTCATCAGTAAAGATATTTAACTCTCCGTTAACTACTTCAGTACGTATTATATCATGCAGATTCTCATGAGTCTCAACCATTACTGATGTTTTAGCTCCTTGTTGTATGTATAGATCAAGTCCATTGCTTACGCTAATGGATGAGAAATCTTTAACATTTCTGGTTCTTGTTATTACCTCTCCTTCTCCTTTTATTGAAGGACCTAACGATAATATGCACGATGACATTAAAAGTGCAATAAGGGGGATTGTAATGCGAAATAGGTGTCTCATCTTATCTTTCTGTTTTTTTAGTTCATCTTATAAGACGAGAAAAATTGAATTAGGTTTACTTTTAGCTCAAAAAAATGTCAAAAACTTGTTAGATAAAGGTAATATTTATGTTTGTGTATAGATGCTTGATTATGTGTTTAATACTGTGTGTTTCTAATTATGGATGTTGATAAACCCTACTGTTATAAGATGTAAATGTAATTTTTTGATGTATTTTTTACTGATTTTGTAAAATTAATAGACGAAAATCAGAAATATATTATTAATTATGTGCCGGAATTGATATGATTAGGTTTCTTAATAAATAATGGAAGGAAATTAGGTGTGAAGTTAATTGTTAAAACTTTTCATGGACTTGAAGAGGTACTTGCTCAGGAATTGAGAGAATTAGGTGCTGAAAATGTTACAGTTCTTAACAGAGCTGTATCTTGCGATGGCGATAAAAGATTAATGTACAGGTGTAATCTGGAGTTGCGTACAGGAATAAAGGTGCTTAAGCCTATTCATACCTTTACAGCTAAGAATGAACAAGAGTTATATAATAATATAGCTGATGTAGATTGGTCAGAGTATATTACACTTAGTCAAACGTTTGCTATAGATTCTGTAGTAAGCTCAGAGGTGTTCAGGCACTCAAAGTATGTAGCACTTAAGTCAAAAGATGCTATTGTTGATCAGTTTAGTAAAAAAACAGGACGTCGCCCGTTTGTAAATGCCACAGATCCTGATATCAGTATAAATATACAAGTGTCAGACAAACGTTTTACTGTTTCGTTAGATAGTTCTGGTGACTCTTTGCATAAGAGAGGTTACCGCAATAGTATGCATGATGCTCCTATTAATGAGGTGCTTGCAGCAGGACTAATAGCACTGTCTGGTTGGGATAAAAAAACACCACTTATAGATCCTATGTGTGGTTCTGGAACTATACCTATTGAGGCTGCTATGCGAGCTGCTAATATACCAACAGGAATAATACGTAAGAAGTACGGTTTTATGAACTGGAAAAATTACGATAAAGATTTGTGGACAGATGTTTTTGATACTGCAAAATCAAAGATAGATAAGGCAGGATTCGATATATCAGCATTTGATGTATCGGCGCGTGCAATTAGTATGTCAAGAGGTGCATTGGCAGATATTAGATTAACAGATTTTGTTAAACTAAAGCGTAAAGCATTTGAGAAGAATAAAGCACCAGAAGGCAAGAAAGGTATTATTATAATGAATCCTCCATATGGCGAGCGTTTGCAGAAAGAGGATATCTATGGGTTTTACCATGGAATAGGATCTAACCTTAAGCGTAATTTTGAGGGGTACGATGCCTGGATTATCAGTTCAAACGATGATGCTCTTGAAAGTTTAGGATTAAGACCATTTAAGAGTTATACACTGTACAATGGAGCATTGGAGTGTAAATTTCAGAAATATACAATATTAAAGAACTCTTTAGAGTAATAATATTTTAGATAAAAAGATAAAAGGCTGTCAGAATCTGGCAGCCTTTTATCTTTTTTATAATGTTGTTTGATATCTATATAAATATAGACTGCTGTACAATATTGGTTGTATTGTCTGAACTTGTAAAAAGCTTTTCAACGGCTTTTATACCATTCTCTCCAATATTTATAGAGTAATCATTAACATATAGCCTTATATGATTATACATTACATCATCATTCATGTCCTGTGCATATTTTTTTACAAAATTGTAACTATCGTCTGGTTTTTTAAATGCAAACTCAATGCTCTGTTGTAGCAAATTGTTAATTTCTATCTTATCCTTATCAGGGGTTTCTCTTTTTATTGCTATACCTCCCAGTGGAATAGGTAAAGATGTTTCTTGTTCCCAAATCTCTCCTAAATCGGCAATAAGTCTTAACCCTCTATCAGCGTAGGTAAATCTGGTTTCGTGAATTATAACACCTGCATCAACCTCATTACTTAATATAGCCTCCTCTATGTCAGAGAATAGATACTCTTTTTTTGACTTAACTTGCGGAAAAGCGATATTAAGCAAAAGGTTTGCGGTAGTATGCTCTCCCGGAATAGCAATATTTATGTCTGAAAGTTCATCAGGATATATCTTATGTTTACTTATAAGTAACGGACCATTATTATTGCCTAATGCACTACCAGATCTTAATAACTGATAGTGAGGTGAAATCTTAGGATATAAGCCATAACTCATTTTTGATATATCCAGAATCTGTTCTGTAGCCATTTTGTTTAACTCCTCAACATCGGCCATAATAACGTCAAACTCATAATTAAGAGTATCAATCTTATTATGAATTAGAGCATCAAACATAAAAGTGTCATTAGGGCATGTTGATATGCCTAATCTGTATTTCTTCTTTCTATTCTTCATTATTCAGAAATCTCTTGTAATATTTTAAATGCTATCTTACAAAGATTGTTAATAGCCATAGGAATATTCCATCTGCTTTTATCCCTGCTTTCAACATAGTTTGATATAGATCTTATAAGTATGTAATCTCGGTTCTCCATCTCAGAAACATATGCAACAGCAGCACCTTCCATACTCTCTGTGTCTGCATTATGTATTAATCTGAATTTGTTTATAGATTCGCTATTACCATGTGCGATATTTACTGTCACTCCAGAGGCATTCTTAAGATTATTATATGTATCAGATTTAACCGATGTTTTATTAACTATTTTTCCTTGAATGAATGGGAATGCATCCTGATTCATAAATCCAGATTTCATAAATGGTACATATAAATCTCTGTTTTCATATCCCAGATCACCAATCTCTTCAGTGCATACTTTTACAACCTCACCAATACAAATATCACTATTAAAACTGCCAGCAATACCTATATTTATAATTAAGTCCGGATTGTATGTAATTATTTCTTTAGTAATAGTATATGAGGTAAATAGAGTGCCCATATTACCTATTACTATTCTTATACTTTTTGAATTTAGCTCAGAAACATATACTGTATCGGAAACTTTTTCTGTATTCAGTTTGTTTAATAACGGTATAACCTCTTGTTCTGTAGCAGCAATTATTAAAATATCTGTCATTTGCTTAATTAAATACAGTTCGAAGATAGGTAAAAATCATGAGAATTATAATAAACGCAAAATTCAGTAAGAATGATCTATTTAACAAGAAGAGAACGATTTAATTCAGCCCACAGACTATTTTGTCCTGAGCTTACCGATCAGGAAAATTACGAAATATACGGAAAGTGTTCAAACCCCAATTGGCATGGGCACAATTATGAATTATTTGTGACTGTTAAAGGCGAAGTAGATGCCAAATTAGGGTATGCAGCAAATCTTTCGTCAATTAGTAAGATTATTAAAGAGCAGGTAATAGAGAAAGTTGATCATAAAAACTTAAATTTGGAGGTCGATTTCCTTAAAGATATGGTAACATCAACAGAGAATCTGGCTATTAGTATATGGAGAGAGCTTGAAGACCATATAAAAATACTGGGTGTTGATTTACATTGTGTAAAGGTTGTGGAAACAGAGAATAATTATGTTGAGTATTATGGATAAATATAATAACTATGGAGATATTATTTAATGAATCTGATGAGTCAACAGACTTTGGATATGTCAGATCTGATAAATGGAATGATACAAAGGTTGCAGAGATAGCATCACACTATAAAGAGATAATTAAACTATTGGGCGAAGATCCATCAAGAGAAGGATTGATTAAAACGCCTGAAAGAGTTGCCAAAGCAATGATGTTTCTTACTCAGGGATACAGCCAGGATCCGGTTAAGATTCTTAAATCGGCTATGTTTAAAGAAGACTACAGACACATGGTATTAGTAAAAGATATTGAGCTATACTCAATGTGTGAGCACCATATGCTGCCATTTTTTGGAAAAGCACATGTAGCTTATATACCAAATGGTTATATCACCGGACTGAGTAAAATTGCAAGAGTAGTAGAGGCAGCTTCTCGTAAACTTCAGGTACAGGAGAGACTTACAAATGAAATTCGCGATGCAATACATGATACACTTAATCCTATGGGAGTAGGAGTAGTAATAGAGGCACAACATATGTGTATGCAGATGAGAGGAGTGCAGAAACAGAATTCAGTAACAACAACATCGGCATTTACAGGTGCTTTTATAAATAATATAAAAACTAGAGAAGAGTTTATAAACCTTATTGGTACTAGGTTACATTAGAATTAATGTGTAAATAATCAGAAAATTAACAATAATCTATATCGTAGGTGTAGATTATTGTTAATTTTGTGACCGAATTATAAAAGACTTTTTATGAAGGCATATGTATTTCCTGGGCAGGGTGCTCAGTTTGTTGGTATGGGGAAAGATCTTTATGACAACTCTCCATTAGCGAAAGAACTTTTTGAAAAAGCTAACGAGATATTAGGATTTCGTATAACAGATCTTATGTTTGAAGGAACAGATGAAGATCTTAAGCAGACTAAGGTTACTCAGCCTGCTATATTTCTTCACTCAGTAATCCTTGCAAAAACATTAGGTGATGACTTTAAACCAGAGATGGTAGCAGGTCACTCACTAGGTGAATTTTCAGCACTTGTTGCTGCCGGAGCATTAAGCTTTGAAGATGGTTTAACACTTGTTGCAAAACGTGCAAACGCAATGCAAAAAGCTTGTGAAGCAGAACCATCAACAATGGCTGCTATTGTAGGTATGGACGACGAGACTGTTGAGAAAATTTGTGGAGAGATTGATGAGGTTGTTGTTCCTGCAAACTATAATACAATAGGACAGTTGGTTATATCAGGATCATTCAAAGGAATTGATCTTGCTATTGAGAAACTAACAGAGGCAGGTGCAAAAAGAGCAATTAAATTACCTGTTGGAGGAGCTTTCCATTCACCACTAATGGAGCCTGCAAGAGCTGAGCTTGAAAAAGCTATTACCGAAACAAATATTCAATCGCCTGTTTGTCCGGTATATCAGAATGTTAATGCAACAGCTGTTACTGATGCTGAGGAGATAAAGAAAAATCTTGTAGCACAGCTAACTGCTCCTGTAAAATGGACACAAACAGTTAAGAATATGATTACTGATGGTGTAACATCTTATACTGAAGTTGGTCCTGGTAAAGTTCTTCAGGGACTTGTTAAAAAGGTTGATAGAAAAATGCCTTGCGAAAGTGCTGTATTTGCAGTTTAATTAATAACTACAATATTATCAGAAGGTTGCTTGTTAACGGCAACCTTTTTTGTTTTAACAGATTGATTGATATTTGATTTAATACCTTGATATCTCTTACAATTAATCTTTAATACGTTTGAATTTGGCACTATTTAACCTGCTTTTGATACCAATACCAGCTCTGAAACTTATCCTGCAACTCTTTATCTTTTTATTGTTTACCTCCTCTACCTTATCAGAAGCTTCCGCTTGTATATGAAGAGAAAAAGTACCAATGTCACCGAGTTTAACAGTGTAATTATCAAGCATCAGATCAGATAACTCATCAGTAAGAGCTTGAAGTGTAGCATGAATATCAGCTTTATGTAGAGTACATTTTTTTGCTATTCGTGTTGATATACCATCTAAGTCTATTTTATTGCGGGAACTAACGCGCGGATAGTATTTATATTCACCTCCACTTTTTATACCAGGTTTAGAAATCTTTACAGGTTTGTAATATATTGGCATAACTATTTTTTAATTTATTAGTTATCAATAATACGTTTATTACCTACAAAAAGATACTATGATCAGTATAATTATATTTTTTAATGAGCATCAAAATTATTTATCATACGCATTATAATATAATATTATGCACATGATAAATAATTTTGATGCGTCTAAAAAATAATATTTTAAACTATTAGAACATTGCTTTATAAGTATGACTTAATAGATATGTAAACTATAACAAAAAAAATGTTGAGGAATAGGTTAGCAATTGGTAAAGCATAAATTATTTTGCTTTGACCTTTTCTGTAAAATATTTAACTTTGGACAATATTTGAAAAACAACATTGTTAACACTCTCTATTATCTGAATTTTATATTAATGTATACTATTCTGATAATGCTATTGTTTTAGTTGTTTAATAATTTAAAACCCCGCTAAATATGAAAAAGATTTACTGTGTTATATCTGTCTTTGCTATATCATTTTCTTTTTTATTTGCTCAAAATCAGAGATTAATAGATGATGCTATTACTAGAATAGGTAATGGAGAATTAACGTTTAAATCACTCGATAAGGTTATAAAGGGTGCTGACAAAACTGGGGTAGATGATATTATAAGAGTGTGTTCTGATACTATAACAGAGCGCAGAGTATCAGCTTATATCCTGTTAAAGATTGTTGGTAAAAAAACAGAGAGTGATGATATTAAACAAGAATGTTTGAAGACCTTTGTAGAAGGACTTAATGATACTGAAACAGAGATATCTGCAAGATGTGTAAGATCTGTAACAGAGTATGACAGGGATTTAGTTACTGAAGATATAATTGCTGATTTAGAAGGTAATACGCTTAATTTAAGGATTAATAAATCAGAGATAATAAAATATTTTGGTTATTTGGGAGGAGAGAGAGCTAAAAGATATCTTGACAAAATAGCAAAAGAGGATACACTGCTCACCAATATTGATAAATGGAATATAAAACTTGCAAAATCAAGATGCGGAGATACAGAAGCTGCAAACTACTGCCTTACCAGAGTAAAAAGATTATCAGTTAACGATGACTTTATTTATGAAATTGTTCCAGATCTAATATATACAGGAAGCAGACAGCTTATAGATTATGTTGTTGATATAATGTTAAGTAAAGAGAAAAACTGTAGCAGTGCAAACTCAGAGGTAGATACAAAAATACTTTGTGGATACCGTGTTATGGAGATGCTGGCTTCTGTTATTGTTGACTTTCCTATAAAAATAGATGACTCAGGCGAATTAGATACAGATGATTACATAACAGCACTGAAAGAGTGTTGTAAGTGGATTGAGAACAAAAGAGATAGCTATGAAATATTAGTTGATAGCTATAACCCAACAGATTATTTATAGCCATAAGTTTGTATGTTAAGGATATTAGTTAGTATTATAACTTTATGTGTATTTAGTTATATATCATATGCACAAGAACTATCTGGATTAATAGAGAGAGACCCAATAAAACTATCCGGATCATTAAGCACGAATCATGTTTTTACATCTTCGTCAGATCCGAATAACAATAGGATGCCTTATAGTTATGTTATATCCGGAGGCTTAAATACCTCTCTGTACGATATAATAAATGTACCGCTTAGTTTTACTTACAGTAACGAACAGTTTAATTACTCACAGCCATTTAATTTTAATCAGTTTGGAATGCAACCATCATACAAATGGGTTAAAACATATATTGGATATAATAGTATGGTTTTCGGTAAGTATACAATGAATGGTCATCAGTTTCTGGGTGTTGGTATTGAGCTTACACCACCAAAATCTATTTTTAGGTTTAGCTCTGTATATGGTAGGTTTGTAAAAGCAGTAGAGGAAGATACGTTATCAGTTTCTAATACACCAGCGTACAGAAGAATGGGATATGGTTTTAAAGCTGGTGTGCAGAAGAGCGGAAATGAAGTGTATCTAACTATATTTAAGGCTGAAGATGTGACTGGATCATTAGAGAAAGTCATAATTAAATCTGATATCAAACCTCAGGAGAATCTTGTTATAGGATTAAATGGTCAAACATCAATAACCAAGAATATAAAGTTAAAGGCAGATATAGCATATAGTATTATTGCAAGAGATCTATTTTTACCAGAGAAGAAAAATAGTGGGCTTATACGGTTCTTTAATTTCTGGATAACCAATCGTGAATCGATGGATAGCTATTGGGCAGGTAGTGTAAGTGCAGATTATAATATAAAGGGCGGAAGTATTGGTTTGCAGTATGAGAGAATAGATCCAGGATATGCAACTATGGGAGCTTACTATTTTACAAATGACCTTGAGAATATTGCAGCAACATTCAATAAACAGTTGTTTAAAGGACTTTTGAATGTTAGCGGAAATGTTGGTTACGAGCGCAATAATCTTAATAGTGAGAGTGAGTCAACGTCAAACAGACTGGTAACATCGGCAAATGTTATAGTAGTACCCAATAATAGGATAAATGTTGGAATTAACTTCTCAAATTTCAAATCTTATACGCATATCAGGAGTGTATTTGACAAGATAAATCAGGTTACTCCATACGAGAATATTGATACATTAAAGTTTACCCAAATAACTACTCAGGTAGGTGTTAATTCATCGTTTAAGGTTGGTGATATTAGTGGAAAGAAATTAACCCAAAATCTATCAATAAGTTTCGATTATCAAAAAGCTTCTTCGTTAGAACATTCAAATGATGATATCAGCAACTTTTATAATGGCGGGGCGTACTACAGTATAGCAGATAAGAAGTATAAACTTAACTCTACTCTGGGCATTAATATGAATTATAGTGATCTATCCTCAGGATCCTCATTTACATTTGGTCCCAGTCTGTCATTAAGCAGACCATTCTTCAAGAAAAAAATGAAGCTTAGATTTTCTGTATCATATAATAAATCATTTGCCGATAGCAAAGCTATATCCAGAGCGTTAATGTTCAGATTTGGATGTTCATATAAAATTAAAGAGGCACACTCATTTAATCTTAATGCACTTGTTGCAATTCGAAATAGATTTAAAGCAGAAACTTCATCAGTAAATGAATTTACACTGACATTTGGTTACGCATACAATTTTTCTGTGAAGAATATCTTTAAGAAGAGAGAACAAAAGACTGACAAAAATGAATAAAAATCTTAGATATATAACCCTGTTTGTATTGCTGTTTATTAGTGTACCATTTGTATATGCAATAAAGTTTGTGCCATTAGCAACACCTCTGAGTACACCGGAAAATACTATTAAAAAAGCAAATGAACTTGTCTCATATATTGATTCATTAGCTATTGAAGTTCAGAAAAGCGGAAACTATGTAGAGAATTTATTACCAGATAAAACATATACATTACCCCTTGGTTTGGTAAAGAGTATTGGAGGAGTAAACTATATGATTGTACTAGATGATATGGTTACCGATCCTACAGGAATGATTCTTTCTGCATATATGAAACTTGATGTACCCGGTACAGGTAAAAGTATCGGTCTTATGGCAGATGATGTAAGAGTTACTATAGGAGGTATTACATCAGCTAAATTAAAGATGCTTAAAGATGAGGTGCTTCCGTTAGGTAGTAGCAAATCTATGGCAATATATGCCGATAGAACATTTGTTGAGTTTGATTGTGCAGGATATAAGCAAACATCCTTAAGTGCATCTGTACTTTTCTCACGCAATCTGCTTATACCTATTGATGGTAATGGAAAAGAGATAGGTGGAAACAGAAAAGTACAGGGTGTGTTTACTGCAAATTTTGTAGATTTTAATGATCTTCTGATAGATGTAACAATATCGCCATTTGTTGTTAACGGATTAAAAGATTTTGGGTTTAAAATAACAACGGCATCAATAGATTTCAGTGATCTTAGAAATCCTATAGGTATGCAGTTTCCTGAGAACTATATCTCAGGAGGAATGATGAGTCCGGAAGATGCCTTATGGCGTGGGATATATGTTACGCAATTTACAATAATCCTTCCTAAAAAACTTGGAGATAGAACAGATGGGCAGCGAGTAAGTATATCTGCACGTAACCTAATTATAGATGACTCAGGTGTTTCGGGTAGTTTTGAAGCAACCAATATTGTTACCCTTGATAAGGGGCGGTTAGGATCATGGAACTTCTCAATTGATAATATATCAGTAAGGATTGTACAGAATAGTTTTGCAAGCTTTTCATTTGCAGGAAAGGTTAAACTTCCTGTTGGAGAGAACAAGCAATCAATACTTGGTTATACTGCTTTTGTTGATGCCGATAATAGGTATCAGTTTGCTGCAGAGGTAAATGATAAACTAGAGTTTGACGTTTTTGCTTCAGAGCTTATTCTTACAAAAGACTCATATATAGAGGTAAAAGATCTTGGCGATAGGTTTACAGCAAAGGCTGTTCTGAATGGAACAATGAATATCTCCTCATCAAAAAAGAGTAAGGAGTCAGGTAAACCTGATAGCAAGGTTAAAATTAGCGGTATTGCATTCCAGGAACTCACAATACAGAATGTAGCACCAAATATAGATGCTAAATATTTTGGTGTACGTCCGGGACAGTTGGCCGGGTTCCCTATAAATATTAAAGAGATTGCATTTAAGAAATATCAAAGAAACAGGTTTGGATTGTATTTTGATATAATACTGAACTTTGTAAACGACAGCGATGGTGGATTTGGTGCAGAGACAGCCTTTACAATTGTAGGAAAAGTAGAACAGAAACTAAGCGGAGGTAATGACTATCTGTTTGATGGTGTTGAGTTGAATAAGATATGGATTGATATTAACCAGAGTGCATTCTCATTAAAAGGAGGAATAGTATTCTACAGAGAAGACCCTGTATATGGTACAGGTTTTAAAGGAATGGTTGATGCCAGATTTACTCCTGGTCTTAAATTGGCAGCAATGGTACAGTTCGGGTCTGTTGATGGTTTCCGTTACTGGTTTGCCGATGCAATGGTTACACTTCCTTTCCCAATAGTTGTGAGTCCGGCATTAGGTTTTTATGGTTTTGGAGGTGGAGCATACTATCATATGAAACAGGTAGTATCAGAAGAGATTGTATTTAATAATGATATGGCTGGTAATGTTGGTATGGAGACAGGTACCGATCTTGAGCCAGGACGGTCGCTAAGTGGTGTAAAGTATGTTCCGGATAAACGAGTATCATTAGGACTTAAAGCCTCAGTAGTGATAGGAACTGTTCCTAAACCAGATGTTTTCCACGGATCTGTCACCTTTAAAATAGAGTTCATGGAGAGCGGTGGTATTGGTTATATTGGTTTTGAAGGTGAAGCATTTATTCTTGCCGGTATGGATGCTACCAAGGAGACTGCTACTGTATATGCAGGAGTACGTATAGATATGGATTTCGTAAATAAGACATATATGTCTACTCTTACTGTTCATCTGAATGTTCTAGGAATAGTCCGGGGAGCACATGAAAATAACAGGGCTGGTACAGCAGTAATGTATTTTGCTCCTGACGACTGGCATATCTATATGGGAACTCCTAATGACAGAATTGCAATACTGATTCTGGGTATGGTTCGCCTTGATAGCTACTTCTGTATGGGAACACAGATACCCGATATGCCACCTCCTCCGGCAAAAGTATCTGAAATACTCGGAGGAATGGATCTTGATCTTATGAGGGATGAGAGTGCTCTTGAAGGAGGTGGTGGATTTGCATTTGGTGCAAGTTTATCAATAAGTACCGGTGAAAAATCATTCCTGATGTTCTATGGTTCATTCGATCTCGGAGTAGGATTTGATATAATGCTAAAAGATTACGGAAAAGGTGTCCGGTGTAAAGGTCGAGCCAAAAATCTTGGTATGAATGGCTGGTATGCTTCAGGTCAGATGTATGTATATGTACAAGGAGAGATTGGTATAAAAATAAGACTATTTGGAAGAAAAAAGAAGTACTCAATATTATCGATGGGTATGGCTGCAGTGTTACAAGCTAAGTTACCAAATCCTAGTTATATGAGAGGCGTTGTAGGTGGTTACTACAATATACTTGGAGGTCTTATTAAAGGTACCTGTAAGTTTGAGTTAGAGATAGGAGAACAGTGTGAGATAGTTGGAGGAACTGCATTGAGTGGAATATCAGTAATCTCAGATATCTCGCCAAGTAGTGGTGCAAGCGGAGTGAATGTGTTTTCATCGCCACAGGTGTCATTCAATTTTGAGATAAACAAAACATTTGAGCTTATTGATGTTGATGATAAGAAAAAGAGTTTTAGAGCTGTACTTGATCATTTTGATGTTACTCATGAGGGTAATAAACTTACAGGAACACATATATGGAATGCCGATAATACGGTATTGGCATTTGAAACTGATGAAGTAATGCCGGGTAAATCAAAGGTTAAAGCTCGTGTTAAGATCCATTTTGAGGAGAGTACAGGAGGAGGATGGAAGCGTGTTGTTGTTGATGGCAAAGAGCAGATTGAGGAGAAGGAGATTGTATTTACAACCGGAGAGAATCCTGATAATATACCAAAGAATAATGTTAGATACTCATATCCTATAGACAGAATGATTAACCTTTATAAAAAGGAGCATCCACAAGGATATATAAAACTTATTAAAGGTCAGGCTACACTGTTTGAACCAAGTGATGAGTATACAAATGAACTGAGGTTTGTGAGTAATGCAGGAGTAGTTAAAGCTAATTTTAACTACAATAAAGCAGAGAGAACACTATATTTTGATATTCCAAAAGAGTTGAAAAATAATACTATATACAGCTTTAACCTTGTAAAGATGCCAAAGAGTGTAAACCGTAATGTGGATTCAAATGTAACTAATAATGAGAATACACAAGAGGGAGGTGTTACTGTAACCACAAAGCAACTTGAAGGAACAGTAGAACTTGTTGAAGAGAAGATGATATACGACATGGCATTCAGGGTTAGTTATTATGACACGTTTATTCAGAAGATGAGATCTCTGAATAAACAGAGAGATTGGAGAAACCCTATTATTCTTGGAGTGATGAGTTCGTTTGGAACTGAGTTTTCAGGTAATGAGGGGTTTGGAAAGTATGAGTGTGAAGGTGATGATAAACAACTTATACATTTTGTAGGTGATTATTCCAGAAATAAGTGGTTCAGAAAAGAGATAAACCCAATTCTATATGATAACTATCCATTCCATAATGAGGTATTAATTGATTGGAGAGAGTTATCAGATCTTGGGATACCGCCTTATAAAGCGATTTATATAAATATGAATGGTGATGATATGATAATCGATGATGCTGATATCAGATCCGGTTCAAAGATTGTATCGTCGGAAGATATGGATATTATATCCATGGTCACTTACAATATGTATTATGATTACTACTATATGAAAAGCAAGGCTTTTAATATTTATCTGTATGATAAATCTAATAGTAGAGTAAATAAGTTGGCAAAAACCTTCTTTCATAATGAATATTTTGGAAAATATAAGTACAAGGCTGTATATGTATTACCTGGAAAAAATAAAGTTACATCTGAATATAAAATGAGTCATGAGATATAGATATATATTAATATTATTAATTATTACATTCTGTATTGAGTTTGCAAATGGTGGTGACAAAGTAAAAAGTAACAAGAAAAAAATTGTTTTAATGTCACATGTAGACTCTTTGGGTAAAATAATGATAAGATGGGCTCCTTCTGATCCGATATTGTGGAAGAAGAGTAATGTATATGGTTATACAATTGTTCGTTATAAAATGACTCAGAGTGGTGAGTTATTAAAAAATAATACAAAGGTTGTATTAACAAGAGAGCCTAAAAAACCATTGCCATTGGAGCAATGGGAAAGTGCATCAGAAAACAATAAATATGCCGCAATAGCTGCTGAGGCAATATATGGTAATAACTTTACTGTAGAATCTGAAAACACAGATATTATGAGTATGGTGAATGCTGCAAGAGATCTTGATAACAGGTTCTCATTTGCTCTGTTTGGTGCAGACAACTCTTTTAAAATTGCTGAGATGATGGGGCTTGGATTTTATGATGAAGATGTTGAATCTGGTTGTGGCTACCTTTATAAGGTGTATTCAAATGCACCAGTACAATATACAAAGTCAGATACAGCATCGGTATATGCAGAGGCAGGTCAACAAACCAAATTGCCAAAAATTGTAATGGCAAAAGCCCTTTTTGGAAACAAAGAGACTCAAATATCATGGCCATTTAAGATATATAGAGGTGTATATACCTCTTTTTTAATTGAGAAATCTGTTAATGATGTTAACCACTTTACGCCAATAAATAAACTACCATATACTATATCAACAAAATCTCCGGTAAAAGATTTAAAGAATGCATATTTTGTAGATACACTTGAACAGGTTGGAATAAACTATTACTATAGAATTAAAGGAGTAAATCCATTTGGTTTTTCAGGACCATATTCTGATACAATGTGTGTAGAGACATTTACCAGATTTAAAGAGAAACCACAGATTACAGATATAAAAATAATTGATAATAAAGAGGTATTGGTTACATGGGATTTCCCGATAGAATATAATATGCAAAGTCAGGGATTCAGGGTTATGGTTAGTTCATCGATAAACAAAGATTATAAACCAATTACATCAAAACTGCTTAAACCACATACCAGACAATATACGATAAAGAATCCATCCAGGGTTAGTTATATTGTTGTGGAGGCTGTTGATGCGGGAGGTAATAATTACTCATCTATGCCACAGATGGCTCTTCTTAAAGATTTTGTACCTCCGTCAAAGCCAAAAGGACTTTTTGGAGTATCAGATTCGCTGGGTAATATTACAATTACATGGCAACGTAATATGGACGACGATCTGCTTGGTTATAGAGTATATATGGCAAATAATGCAGATGATGAGTACTCGCAGATAACCAATAAAGCAATAACTAAAGAGGAATTCAAGTATAAAGTACCATTAAATACACTTAATAATAGTATATATTTCAAAGTACAGGCAATAGATCAGGTATTTAACAGATCTCTGATGTCTGATTTTCTGAAGGTAGATAAACCGGATACTATACCACCTACATCACCTGTAATAACATCAGTAACATATAAGAACAGATCTGTAATACTTAAATGGAACCGAAGCTACAGTAGCGATGTTAAAAAGCACCATGTTGTTAGGTTTTATGATAATACAAAAGATACAATAGCCTCTTTTATAGAACAAACAGAGATATTTGTTGATAAGAAGTTAGGTAATGTAAATAAGTATGAATACACAGTTATATCTGTAGATAACAGTAATAACCACAGCCGAAACAACAAACGTGTATCAGTAAAGATACCCAAAAGTGCAATAGCATTGAAAGGAGTCTTTGATGCGGTAGTAGATAGAAATAGGGGGGCTATAGTGCTGAACCTTAAATACAGTAAAAGTAAAACAAAGATGATATATATATATCGTGCTGCAGCTGACGGAAGGTATAGAATGATAAAAAGTATGTATGATATCAGCAATATATACGAAGACAGAAATGTAAAAGCAAATACGACATATAAGTATAGAGTAAGGGCAATATTTAATGATGGAACTAGCTCTAAAATGTCAGATGAAATTGTTGTAAACTATTAAAGTTTAAAGTTATGCGCAAGATATTTATTATACTATTCATATTTATTGTTTCTCAGGAGATAATATCTCAAACTAAGTATAGATATTTTCCAAGAGGACATGCAATGGTTGAGGATAGATTCAATAACAACAATGGATTAGGACTGAATAATGGAAATGAGCCTGGTGGAGCTGCACCCAATATACCAAATTTTGGAAATATAAGATTAAAAGATCTAACGGGGTTATTAACAGAGATTAATCTAGAAGGAGGACCTACTTATAAAGATGTTGGTATGCCGGAATTTATTGATTATAATGGTTATGTAACCAGTATATTGTTTGGTTTCAGTAAAAAGGAAGCCTGTCCAATAAATACCGATTGTCTTTTTCAAGGAGGAGCGTGTGTTTTACCAATTCCTCCAGAAAATCAGATAAAATATGGTCAACAGATAAGCCATCATGAAGCAGGAAGTAATATTTATAGTTTACATTGCGTAATTTTAAAAAGACCAAAAAGTATTTATGCAATTAAAATTGGTGAAAATGATCCTTCAGACTCATTTACAGAGGGTGATATTGTATCATTATCCATTTCTGATAGAAATAGATACACAGATGATATGCTATTTAGATATTACTATTCGAATAAATCAGATGGGAGTAATCTGAATTTAATATCTGATTATAACAGTTTTACAATACCATCAGGAAATAAGAGAATATTCTTTTATGCAGAGGCTTATAGGAGTAATGGAATTAAAGAAATAGTAGGACCAAAAAATGTATCGATACCTATACAGATATTTGAAAAAGCAAATGTAACACTTTTACCATCTGATAAGATATCAGATAATAGTGGTGCTGGGAAATTAGTAATAGCTGATAGTAAGTTCATAAAATGTTCTGGGGTTAAATTTAGTTCATTAGATTTTATTATAAATAATGCTGATAACAGAATAGAGGAATATGTAATTTTTATAAACCGAGATATTTTATCTGAACCAATTAGTAGCAAAAAATTTAAAGGTTGGAGTGGAAATAAATTTACAGGAAATATCTCCTTAACAGGAGACGGGTGTAATGGAGGAAGTTATGTATATAGAGTAGAAGGATACATTGGAAACAAGATTGTTACAACAAAATCACAGACATTTACACTTAGTAATTATACACCACTGCATATAGGAACTACTTTAAATAAAAATTGCCCTGGAATAAAAGTAGGGGAGGCAAAAGTAATATTATCAGCAACTAATCCTTCTGTATCTGGATGGAAAGCAACTGCTAATGGTAACTATACAAATAATAGCAAAGTAACAGGTCTTACATTAGGCACTACAACTACAGTGTGGGTTAAGGACAATAATGGTTGTGAATCGCAAATATCAGTAACACCTAGGGCTCAACCAATACCAAACTTTGATCTTAAAAGTGGAGGAAGTACTATTAGTTCAAATAGTACAGGTGTTTCTGAGATAAAAGCATGTGAAGGAAACAGTGTTGTTTACAGATTAAATGGGAACTGGGAGTTTACTCATGGAAATAAAGAGATCAGTAGGGTGTATAGTATTTCTGGTAAAGAGAGTATAATATCTGCATATAACACTGTAATTGGAGGAACATGTGTTATATCAAAAGAGATAAACGTAAATGTACCTGTGCCTGTCACCCTTAGTGTGTCAGATAAATTATGTCATGATAGTAAACTTGAGATAAATGTAAGTGAGACAAATATAATTAATGCAAATAGTTTTATATCAGGTTCAGGTATTATAGATTATAATTCTGGTATATATGCAACAAAACCGGGAACATTTAAAGCCAGATATAATTACGAGGGATGTAGTTTTGAGACAAACTCTATAATCATTGATGAGCATCCTCAGGTATCAGGAAATCTACAGACAGATAAATTAGTATTTTGTAGCAGCGATTCGGATAAGGATATTCAATTTGTGGGAGGAAAACCGGACTATAACTATAGTTGGAATGTTACGGGTAGTAGTAATAGCACTGTATCAACTGTGCCATATAGCTTTGCAGAGGCTGCTGTTAATCTTACTGTAACAGATAATAATAACTGTTCAAAGAACTTCTCGACAGTTATAGATCGTAGAACAGATCTTACAGATGCTAATCTAACATACTCTTCAAAAGAGATATGTCGTAACCTTGGTTTTGCTGATGTTGAGCTGCAATTAAAAGATTTGCCTTATACCGGACTTAAACTATATTTTGGTTCAGAAGACACCAGCCCGGTTACAATATCAGGTAATACAGGAACTGTTAGTAACTCTTTTACTGTTAATGAGAACAGTACCATACTTGTGAAAGATGACTACTGTACCCTTTATCAAAAGAGTGATGTGTTTGTTACGCATTACGACGAGTTTAAATTATCAATGCCAACCATTGTTAATCCGGAGTGTAGTACATCTGGTAATATTGGTTCTGTTGCTGTTGATGTTATTGGAGGTTCTGGTAATTTTACATCAGAACTTGTTGATAAGTTCAGCAACTCACTTAGCCCGGTTAACACTAAAATAGTAGCAGGAAGAAATACTATCTTCAATAATCTTGCCGATGGCCGGTATAAGATTAAGCTTACAGATAATATCTGCAGTAATAGCCTGTTTAGTAATGTAGCAGATATATCTCATCCAGTAAAAGCAACCTATATTGTTGATAAAATTGATGTTAAATGTTTTGGTAATAGTACAGGAGCAGTAACTATTACACCAGACAATGATGATAGTCGTGCTTTTCAATATCGACTTAAAGCAATTGATGATCTTGGAAATGAGAGTACTGTAGCATCAGATAATCAAGCAAAAAATATAATACAGCTTGACAGACTTGTAGCAGGTAATTACAAAGTAATAACAGAGATGAAGGTGTGTAACGAGACACCCGTTACAACTGATATTATCATACAGCAGCCAATAAAAAAGTTAACAGCTATAGCTTCTGAGATATCTAAATCTACATGTAAAGCTGTTGAAGACGGATCTGTAAAACTTAACCTGACAGGAGGAACTCTACCATATAGTGTTGATATGGAGATATTCAGAGAAGGAAATTCCGTGAAAAAATATGCGCAGATTGATTTTACTGACGAAGGGGATAATGCTTTGCAAAATAAATTTGCCGGAGACTACTCATTGAAAGTAACAGATAATAATGGATGTATATTAACAGATAATTTTACATTGAGTTCTAAGCCGGAGATTGATTTCTCACTTACCGGAACAAACCTAAAATGTAATAACGATAACACCGGAAGTTTAACCATTCAGAATGTCATAAATGGTACGACATCTGATGTAGGATACAATTACACTATTGAAAATGGCTCTCAAAAGCAGATAAAAAGCGGAGAGACTAAAGATCACTCAAATCTGTCGGCAAAGGTATACAGTGTAATGGTTTCAGATTCAAAAGGATGTTCAGCAGCAAGGAGTATTACAATTACAGAGCCCGATCCTTTAGCTGTAACATCAGTTGTTACACATATATCAAAAAATGGACAGACAGATGCGTCAATCAGCCCATCTGTTACAGGAGGAACAACACCATATAACTATAACTGGACAACAGAGTCGTTCAGCTCATCAGATGAGGCTGCTGTAAATCTTTCTAAAGGAGAATATACACTCAAAATTGCAGATAATAATGAGTGTAAACTTACAGATAGTTATACCGTAATTGAACCTGAACCTTTAACGGCTAAAGCTTCTGATATAATAAAAGTAAGATGTAATGGTGAGAGAAATGGTACAATTGATTTTACCCCAGTAGGAGGATGGTATCTATCTGCAACGGGTGATGTTCAGGGATTTGGTTATTCGTTATCAACAAAAAGCGGAACAACGGTATTTGAAAAAATAAATCCGGATGTTGCTGAGAATATACTTACGGCACAATATGATGGAGACATTATAAATGTGAAATCATATGCCAACGGAAGCAATATTAAAGTAGAGCAATTACCTGCTGACAATTATATACTTACTGTTTATGACAATATGTCGTCACAGGATTTTAATATAGAGATACAACAGCCTGATATGATGCTGTTGTCTGGAACTGTTACAAATACTGTAAAATGTTATGGTGATAAGAACGGAACCGTAACGCTAAATGCAACAGGTGGTAATGGAGGATATATGTATAGTATAAACGACAATGCGATTGCAGGAGGTGTTCATAATAATCTTGAGGCTGGTAACTATAAATATAAAGTAACCGATTCTAAGAATTGTGTTGCAAAACTTGAGCAGAGTGTAAATCAACCAAATCGATTATCAGCAAGTTCTACAAAGATATTCTACGGAAACTATAATATCTCAAAACATGGCAGTACCGATCTTTTATCAGTAAATGTTAAAGGAGGTGTTGCACCATTCACAATAATAGGAATTGGAGATGATATTAACCTGCCGGAGGATACTAACTCATATCAGTTTAATAATCTTTCGGCAAACAGTTATAATCTGAACGTTGCAGATGCTAATAATTGTCAGTTACAATCTGCTATTAATGTAGAATTGAAACAACCAGAACCTATTGATATAAAACTATCATTTACAGATGCAAAATGTATTGGAGGAAACTCTGGAGCTATTAATGCCAGAGTAACAGGTGGAGTACCAATTGGTTATAAATGGATTGTTAAAGATTCTGAAGGAAATACAATATTGGTAAAAGATGGTGATGCCCTTAATGCTGATCGTATAAAGAAGGAAGATCTTGTTGCGGGTTTGTATGATGTATCTGTAGAGAATAGTTTTGGCGATAAAATATCAAAGCAGGTTACTATATCAGATCCGAAGCCTATTGATATTACAATGGCAAGTAAAATAATAAACTGTAAGGATAGCGATAAAACACTCATGATACCAAGAGTTACAGGAGGTTCAGGACAATATAATTATGAATGGCTTGATTCTGAAGGGAACACTTTGGCAAACAGAGAGGTGTTTAGTATTTCAGCAGGAGGAGAGTATAGTCTTAAGGTAACCGACTGGGAGAATTGTATAAACAGATTAACAGATCAGGAGGAATTTACAACAAAAAAATTTACTGTAGCCGATCCTTCGGCAGAGTTAGATTTTACAACATCTATAACAAACCCAACACCGGATAATAACAGATATGTTGTTGCCATAGATGCCATAGGTGGATATGGTAATTATACATATAGTACTGACAATATTAGATTTACAGATCTTAATATATTTGATTTTAGAGAGGGAGGTGACTATAAACTCTACTTGAAAGATCAGGCAGGATGTGTAGTTGAGAAAGATCTGAAACTTAATAGCTTTGAACCATATCATATAAAAATATTATTGTCAGATAATCCGTCATGTTTTGGTACTAAAGATGGACTTATAAAAATAGAGGCAAAAGGTGGAAAAGAACCATACAGATATAACCTGACATCACAATCTGGAACTATATCTATATCATCAACAGGAATATTTAATAACCTTCCTGCTGGTATGTATTCACTATATGCTATCGATGCAGATGGAGTAAAAACCGAATCTAAATTAGCAGAATTATCATCATCTGAACAATTGCAGATTATTGATAAACAGATAATCTATCCCTCTTGTGGAGAGAGTAATGGTATGATTCAGGTAGGATTAACTGATCATACAGAAAACATTGTTTACAACTGGCAAACACCTGATGGTATTGCATCAGGGTCGGTACAGAATAATCTTAAAAGAGGTTTGTACAAAGTAACAGCATCTGTTTCAGGATGTACTGTATCTAAAGAGTATAATCTTTCAGAGACGGGAGCACCTGTTATAGAGGTTAATACTGTTTCACCGGATATCTGTAATGGTGGTAATGGATCAGCTGATATTACAGTAACAACACCTGTTGATAGTTATACAACTCTTTGGAGCAATGGTGCAACAACTGAGGATATATATAATGTGAATAACGGAGATTATACTGTTACAGTAACAGATAAGTACGGTTGTAAATCGGTTAAACATATTAATCTGGATATTACTAATCTGTCTGATGTTACATATAAGATAACTCATCCTGTTAATACAGGGGATAAAGGATCAGTAAAATTAGATACAAACTACTCGCATCTTACAATGAATGTAAGAGGAAAAACTAACAGTATTGATAAGACATCTGTTGGAGTAGTTAGTGAACTTCAGGAAGGAGACTATATTGTTGATATATACGATAATAAATGCTCAACAAATAGAGTTACACATGAATTTACAGTTGTAGTTCCAGAGTCAGATTTGGTACAGAGTAGCATTGTTTCAATACCAATATGTTACGGAACCAATACAGCAGAGGTAACAGTTAAAGCAAATGGAGGTATTGCACCATACCGTTATACAATTGATGATATAAATTGGCAAACAGATAACAGGTTCACAAATATATCATCAGGTAATTACAATGTAAAAGTAGAGGACTTTCTTGGTAATAAGATATCAGAGAGCATAGCAGTAGCAGAGCCGCAACAACTTGAGTTTAATTTAGAAAATATAGTTCCGGTAAGCTGTTATAAAGGTTCCGATGGAGTGATAAACATTGGAGGTGTTCAGGGATTGTCTCCAGTATGGTTCTCAGATGATAAAATTAACCGTGTTGCAAAAGCATCGGATCTGCTTACTAATCTTACAAAAGGGAATTACAATGTAATTGCACGCGACAGGAATAATTGTGTAAAGGAGTTATCGGCATCTGTAACAGAGCCTGATACTATGAAACTTATATTTGATGCAATAGAGCATCCTACCTGTACACAGAATAACGGATCGGTTATAGCTACAGCAACCGGAGGTTCTGGTAATTACAGATTTGAGTGGAAGGATGGAGCTGTAACAACTGCAGAAAACAATAACCTTGCTCCTGGTAAATATAAAGTAAAGGTTGTTGATAAAAATAACTGTGTTACCAAAGATGAGATAGAGATGGTTGACAGACCTGCTCCGGTTATATCAAAGATTGATGTTACAGATGCGTTGTGTTGGAATAGTTCTGACGGATCAGTTACAATTGAGACAACTGGTGGTACAGGAACAATAAATGTTAACTGGAACGACTCTGAAAAACAGAATGGTTATACAGCAAAATCTTTAATAAAAGGTGAGTATAAGATTACTGTAACAGATGATAATAACTGTATAACAACAAAGGATATTACGGTTAATGCACCATCTGAGGTTACTGCTGCTGTGTCGACACAAAACGATCCGTTATGTTTCGGAAATAACGACGGAACAATTACAGTTAATGCTACAGGAGGTACTGGAAATTTAGCATATTCAATTAATGGTAAAAGTAATGCAGATAAGATATTTGGTAGCCTTACTGCTGGCGATTATACAGTAACAATTACTGACGATAACGGATGTGAGCGTCAGGTAACAACAACATTAAACAACCCGCCAAAGATTGATATTAGGTTAAAAGATACAATGTACTTGTGTAATAACGAGGTAATAAAACTTGATGCCGGACATCCTGATAAACAACATAACTGGGCATCAACCGATGCTGGTATATTTGCCTCTACACAGAAAATAGATATTAACGCTGAAGGAAAATACAGACTTACTGTTACTGACAATATTGGCTGTGAAGCAAAAGACTCTGTTCAAATAATAAGCAGGAATGCTGATATTGATGCAAACTTTATTCTTGCATCAAAAGCATATGTCAGTGATACAATTGTATTTATAGAGGTATCGTGGCCTGTGCCAGATTCTGTTAAGTGGCATCTGCCTGCAGAACTACCTGTAATTAAAAAGGTAGGAGATTATGAGATTCATGTAAAAGCTACTGCAGAGGGAAATTATTATGCGGGAGTAACAACATATAATAAGGGTTGTTATAAGTTCTATAGCAGATCGGTTGATATTGAACCATTGGTAAACAAACCGCCACAGTTACGTACAACAGTTAATAGAGAAGTTATATCATCATCAATAGTGTATCCTAATCCTAATAACGGGCAGTTTAGTGTAGATATAATGCTAACTGAGAGGGTACCAATTGAGGTATCATTGGTTGATATATCCGGTAAGAGATACTTTACTGTAAATAATAGCGGACAACTACATTATGTAATAAGTAACAGTAATGTAACACTAAAATCTGGTATATATCTGTTGCAGGTTAAAGCTGGTGACCAGGTTATAACAAAGAAGATAATTGTACATAAATAATACCTTTCCAGAGATTGTTAAATTAGACGATCTCTGGAAAACAACTATCTATAACAAAGAGGAAAGCCCTATAATTGGACTAAGTAATATTAAAGAAACAACAACCCATACCACAATGCGTAAAGCACTTTATGTAATACT
Source organism: Bacteroidales bacterium UBA6680 (assembly GCA_002454955.1). Lineage (GTDB taxonomy): Bacteria > Bacteroidota > Bacteroidia > Bacteroidales > UBA6680 > UBA6680. The sequence continues at coordinate 180 of DKJY01000185.1, read as the reverse complement.
TACAGCGCTGCTGTTTGTTTATAATATATCAGGAATAAAGGCACAGGGCTATCCTGTTCAGGCAACACTAAATATAGGATTACCACACTCGCCACTACTAGAGGATTACTACAGTGGTGCCAATCCGCTGTTTAACCTGAATGTACTGTACAAAGACTTTAACAGTACACGCCCGTTGCC
>DKJY01000176.1 GCA_002454955.1 Bacteroidales bacterium UBA6680 | reverse complement strand
GTTCGAGCCCCAGCTGAGTCACGATAATTATTAGAAACCTGTTAGTATATGCTTTCAGGTTTTTTTCGTTTTTATATATTTCTGATTTTAGACTAAATCATTTAATATAATTCTGAGAAACTATATACTTTCTATAACATAGAGATATTTAAGAAGGTACAAATATTTCTTTCGGATCACTTATAGCTAAAATTAGAGCCTTCAGGAGTATAATAAGAGAGTTTGATATTTTCCCTTAAAAGACCTATGTTATCCTAGATATACTCTGAATTTTCGTATAAACCTTAATTGATAGACCTTTTAATCTATCATTATCCAACTCAGATACATTTAAAAGATTTATACCATATTATATATAGAGTGCTCTGCACTATAACATGAAATACGACTTTTAGGTATAAAAAAAGAGGCTCTTTGTAAGAGCCTCTAATATTTAATATTGTGTAGTCTTATTTATATCTTTTTAGGATTGCTTTATTAATCTTCTTAACAAATCCTGGTCCATTGTATATAAACCCTGTATAGACCTGCAATAAAGTAGCTCCTGCATCAATTTTCTCTAGGGCATCTTTAACTGAATTAATCCCTCCAACACCGATAATCGGAATTTCACTCTTAGATTTTGTAGATATATATCTAATTATTTCAGTAGATCTCTTGGTTAGTGGAACACCACTTAAACCTCCATTTCCGATATTATTTAAAGATTCTTCTGATTCAAATAGATTGTCTCTTGACACAGATGTATTAGTAGCAACAATACCATCGATTAAATTTTCATAGAATAATTCAATTACATCATCAATCTGTTTTGTGTTTAAATCTGGAGATATTTTTAATAGAATCGGTTTACTATTGTTTCTATTCTTTCTTTCAATATTAAGAGACTTCAGAATATCAACCAACGAATCCTTATCTTGAAGTTTTGTGAGATTAGATATATTCGGACAACTTACATTTACAACAAAGTAATCTACGTGATCATATAATTTTGTAAAGGTGATCAGATAATCGTTTACAGCATCGTTATTTGATGTAGATGTATTTTTACCAATGTTTCCACCAATAATTACTTTGTGTGGCTTATTTATAAGATTTTTTGCGGCACTTTCAACACCTTTGTTATTAAACCCCATTCTGTTTATTAAGCCTGAATCTGATTTTAATCTGAACATTCTTGGTTTAGGATTTCCTGGCTGTGATTTTGGAGTTACAGTACCAATTTCAACATATGAGAAACCAAACATTGATAAGGGGTTGTAAACTTCAGCATTTTTATCAAATCCAGCAGCAAAGCCAACTGGATTTTTGAACTTCATTCCTAAAAATTCTATTTCAAGTTGAGGTGAGTTTACAGTATAGTTCCATTTGATAAGATTTGATATTCCTGGTATTTTATAGCCAAATTTTAGAACCGATACGATTACGTGGTGTATTGTTTCTGGATTAACAGTAAAAAGTAATGGCCTTACTATAGATTTGTACATAATGAGTTTTCTGCAAAGATAAAACAAAGACATTACAGAAACTATTACTGAATGGAAAAAATTAAACTATGAAGGCCTGTATTCCTTAAATGTTCCATCAGTATAGAATATAAGGGTTCTCTCGATAGTTTTTTCATTTGTACTGTTCTCAAGAGATATATTTGAGTGAATATCTTTTGTTATCTCTTTATTATCAGTTCTTTCAGTACTTAACAGTTCTGTGTTATTTTTGTTATCATCCAGTTGTAAATTTGTATTTATAGGTTCAAGATCGGGAAACAGGCTAGGGTTTGATATTTCTCTCTCTGAAGCAGAGCTATTATTTCTTAGAAATTCACCGCGACCTGTAATTAACCAATCTGGATTAAGAGATGGATATGCAATTAGCATTTTTGAAATGAAGTCGAAACTTGGTTTATTACGACCTGATAATAAGTGAGAAACAGTTGAACGTTGCACACCAATGTAATCTGCAAGTTTTGTTGGAGTTAACCCATTCTTATTAATAAATTCTTGTATCCGATCTTTCATGTCATTTCACATTTGTATTATCGTAACAATTCAATATGGTTACAAATGTAAGTATTAAATTTACAAGATCAAAATACAAATGTGAATAAATCTCGTACACATATGTAATATTCACTTTATACAAATGTTACTTTTTGCATGATTAATAGTTAGTAAGATCTAATATTTTGAACTAAAGCTTTAGTTCAAAATGTGTAAGATATTGGCTTATAATCAATTTACTAACAGTTTTGTTAATAAATTTCTTTATTATAATATAATACTGTGCAAAAATTTAATTCATTACTTTACTATAAACTATTAAATCATTGATTAAACGTGACTTATAATTTTTTTTATAAAAATGAATAGCCGTTCACTATAAGGTTACTTATGTTTACATGTCCTATAAGTGAACATTACAGAAGTTAAACTCCTATCCTATCAATTATTTAAGGGATTAAGAATAGATTATTTGTAATAATCTACATAAAATTACAGAATGTTATACTCTCAGTTGTCAAAATTTACTCTTCAGAATCGAATATACAAGTAGTAACATAGTACAATATGAAATATTAAAACCTCATGAGCTTACTTTTCAATGAATTCAAGTTCGATGTTCTTAAAATAGTACTATGAATGTCATAAATATGATATTTTAAACTGTAAAACATTGACGGATCTGATATTAAGTTACATAAGTAAACGATATGAAGTTGGGATTATCAATTTTCAAATAAGCAATTAGTAAGAGCTTATAATCAATGATTTATAATTTATAGAAGATAAAAATTTCAGTGGAATTGCGTAGTTGATTATATTGCATATTGTAATTTAATTGCGATTACAAATGTATACAACAAAGAAAATAGACATCACAAATGTAGACCATGTATTTGCTCTAAAACAGCTTTTTGTAATTCACATATGTAACAAGAAATAATACTCTTGAAAATTTATTGAATTCCAGCATGCCATAATGGCAGATTGCGTGTTGAAATAGTTTAAATTCAATGATTATTCAATTTTATAAAAGATAGGATATAAAAAAAACCACTCAAAACGAGTGGTTTAAAGAGTAAACCTATAAGCCGGGTCCTGTAAATCTGTAAACAGAATCTCTATCATTTATCTTTCTCGACCTACCCCCCAGTATTCGAGTGGGTTACTCATAACTGGTATACATGGTCTTTCAACCCAAAAGCCGAACAGCTATTGATATCACTATCAATACTGGTGAGCTCTTAC
>DKJY01000097.1 GCA_002454955.1 Bacteroidales bacterium UBA6680 | reverse complement strand
ATATGTTAACTCTGCATCGGTATTATCTGTATCGGTTGAGTTAAGGAAAACACTTGTTATATCTACTGTTGCTCCTTCGGTTATTGTTAATACATTAGTTGGTAGCAATGGCTTATCGTTTACTTCAAAAATAGTTATATGAAGTGAATATTTGTTAACAGAGAATACCTCTCCATCATATACCTTATAGACTATCGTTGAGTTCGGTGTTGATGAAGCATTATCTGTTGATATAAAACTTAGTTTATCTAGATCTGCAACAGTTGTTATATCTACAGGGCTACCTGGTGTTGGATTCACATCCACGTCCCCTGTATTATAGGTACCATCATCGTCTGTATCTACAAACATTATTCCTGCAGAAATGGAATATATTTTAACCCCAGTAAAAGGATCACTATCCAGATCGCTATACTTAAAATCATCTTTTAGTTTTTTAACAAAATCTTCAAATATATTTATAGCAATAGGGTTAGCTAATGGAGGTCTTTTATTATGAGCTAATCCCAATCTGAAATAGAGCTCTCCATTTGGAACAGATACAAATTTTGTTCTAAGATCATTCACTGATGAACAGCCCTGATTTGGGGTTCCGTAAACCTCTTGAGTTGAATCATATTTATTAAGTATTCCATCCTTATCTTCATCATGCATCGGAAAAACATGGGTATAATAATCAGCTACACCCTCATCGCTATCATTTACTGAATCATTATCTGAATCAGTATCAAGGTAATCAGGGTCAGAATCACCATCGGTATTTACAGGCACAAGACCCGTTCCGTATTGCGGTAGTATTCCGTTTGAATTAACTGTTCCGCTAGCATCTAAAAATTCGGTAGTACTTTGCGCCTCAATATTGTCAGGAATACCATCATTATCAGAGTCCAAATCAAGATAGTTTGGTATCCCGTCACTATCGGTATCAACATAGTTACCGGAATGTTGTCCAGCAGAATAGGGATCAACACCCCCGTTCTCAACCGTATTTGTTATTCCATCGCCATCAGCATCAATATCCTGATAGTCGTAATAACCATCTTTATCAGAATCAATTGGCGCATACTGATTTGGACAACCTGCTCCATCGTTATTACCATTTGACTCAGCCAGATATCTACCAACAACTGAGTGATCTGATATTCTTATCTTATATATATATCCATTACCATTATTAAACGCATACAGGTATTTCTCTTTTGTTATCCAAAGAGCACCGTAGGTTCCAGTAGCTCCATAATCAGTCAGATCCTCAACCTCACCTCTATCTGTAACAGTTCCGTCTTTCTCTATTTCATATATTCTGTTGAGCGACAGAGTAAAGAAATGATCGCAATGCGGGCTAAATACAATATCTCCTCTGGTACTTGTAAAGTTATTGCCATCCAGTTTAAGGTCTATTGTTCCTAAAACACTTCTTGTTGTTATATCAACCTTATACATGGTAGAGCTTTTTCCTCCAACACAGTACAAGATACCCGTTTCATCAAAATCAGCAGAATTACCCCTGTCAGGCAATCCGGTTATGCTACCCAAATTTGTTGAAGTTCCGTCTTTATTCAACCTTATAAGATTTTCATTCTGATCAAGTCCATATATATACTCATCAATTGTATTAAACCCGTATGAATTGGTCTTTGAACCAACTGTAGCGCCAGCTCCTACAGGCTCATAAGATTCATGATCTGTAATATATTTCAAGAACTTATCACTCGCTATCTGAAAGAATCCAGATTGGCAGTCAAAATGATCAGAACTTCTCTCTCCTATTCTACTTGTGGGGATCTCACTCTTTCGAGTTAGTTTTTCAGCTATTGTAGAGTTATTTACTCCTTTTGCTTTATTATTAGCCACTACCAGTATCACAGACAACACTACAACCATTAATATTAAAGGGTTATAGTACTTAAAAACGTTTTTTTTCATAGATAATGTATTAACATACAATTTTAGTTATACTCTTTTTAAGTATAGGTATTAACAGCTATCAGAGATTATTGTTCAATTTGTAACTATAAATCTACTGCTCAAGAAAATATTCAATAAAAGCTGATAAAAATTCGTTACAATGGCTACACTTTATATATTTATCCACGTATTTTAAATATAACTTGATGGAAAAACTAAAGCCTATTAATGAAAGCAATAGAGTTGTATCTATTGACTTATTACGAGGAATTGCTGTTCTTGCAATCCTGCTAATGAATATTGTTTCGTTCTCAAACATAGGAATGGGATATATGAACCCGAAATTAGGTGCCGGAATTGATGGATATAACGGAATAATTCATGCATTCAACTACCTATTCGCAGATATGAAGTTTATAAGTATTTTCTCAATCCTATTTGGTGTAGGGATGATGATATTCTCTGATAATATTATCAAAAAAGGGAAAAGAGCAGGTATATTTCACTACAGAAGAATGATTTTTCTATTAATTGTAGGTCTTATTCACGCATATCTGATATGGATGGGAGACATATTGGTTATATACGCAATATGCGGAAGTATTGTATTCTTAATGCGAAAATGGAGTAACAAGAGATTAATTATTATTGGTAGTATATTCTTTATTGTTCCTTTTCTCTTGTCGCTATTAACATACTATGGTACTCCAAAAGAGATACTGCCACAAATTTTTGCTTTCTGGACACCAACAGAGGGAGATATAATAAATGAGATATCAGGATACAGAGGCTCTTTCAGCGAGCAAATGGATATAAGAATACCTGCAGCTATAATGTTACAAACCTTTGTGTTTCTATTTGAACAGTCGTGGCGAGTAATGCCAATGATGATGCTAGGTATTATAATGTACAGAACAGGGTTTATATCGGCAAAAAAGAGTACAACCACGTATACTAAGATTTTTCTAATAACATTTATTTCCGGATTGCTTATATCAGGTTCCGGACTATATCTATCGTACGCACACAACTGGGAAGGTGTATGGCAGATGAATATTGGTAAATACTATAATTATTTTGCTTCTGTTCTGATGGCAATATCATACATTGCAGTAATAGCGATATGGTCTAAAAACAACGGATTAAGATGGCTGCAAAGAAGCTTTATTGCAGCCGGACGAATGGCTTTTACAAACTACATTTTAACATCTGTAATCTGTGGGTTTATATTTTACGGGCACGGATTCGGATTATTCGGAACATTTGACAGACTTGAACAATTAGTAGTTGTTATTGGTGTTTGGATAGTATTATTAACTATTTCTCCACTAATCATGAGGAGATTTAAACAGGGGCCACTTGAATGGCTCTGGCGTAAAGTAACATATCTATAAACTAAAAAAGAGCAGAGGGTGTATTTCGTTATGCAGTCCATCCTCTGTTCATATATAGGCTATTAGAAATAACGTGGTTTCGGCTTCATATACTTTGATACCAAATCAAAATCAAGACTAATCATAATCTCATGTGTACCTGTATTATGTGAGTTTAATTTTGTTACTGCCATATCATATGAGTACCCCAAAGCAAATTGATTTGAAACTTTATACTGAATCAACGCTCCAATAGCATCACCAAATCTGTACATAATTCCAAACCATAAACGTTCGCCATAAAGTACATTTGCATTTATATCAACCGATGCCGGAGCTCCCTCAACAATCTTTATTAGAGCTGTTGGTTTAAGCTTAAACATACTACTTACCGACATTACATATCCCCCCATAATAAAGTAGTGCCTGCTCTCCTTATCAAAAGCTGAATAGTTTGCAATATCTTTTCCAACAACCCTGCTTTCAAACAACTTAGGTATTGACACACCAATATAATATTTATCTGTATAATAATAAGTTCCAAAGCCAATATTAGGTAAAAAGCTATTCTTAGCATCCTTTGCAAAAGCTGCATCTGCTGCATTTATCTTTATCTCTGAAAGATTTATACGGTGATTTGTTATACCTCCCTTTATACCTAATGCTAAACGCACTTTCTCTGTTACTCTTATCTTGTATGAATAGTTAAGATTAATATACGATGATCTGGAAGGACCAATCTTATCAAAAGTCACTGATGCTCCAACACCCGTTTTTTCATTGAAAAAAGGGCTGTGAACAGCAATACTCTGGCTTGATGGAGCACCTTCTATTCCTACCCATTGAGAACGGGAAAGCATATACATACTAAGTGCATTACGAGATCCGGCATATCCGGGATTTATATTCAATGTATTAAACATATATTGTGAGTACATTGGTTCGCTCTGAGAAAAGGCTTGCTGTAGTAATAAAAATACTGATACTAGCGTTATAAATATTCTATGGTTTGTAGTTTTCATCTGTTTATATTTGTTTTTCATTTACCTGATGAAACTCACATTTACAATAATCCTGTGTATATGAAAAAAATCTTTGTTCATGCTCGTTTCATCAATCTAAATTATATGTTCCAATTACTATTAACTTTCAAGTATTATTGCCAATTACACATCACTTATTCAGATATACATTTCCTTTGTATATCTCACTTGTCTCTTTAACAATAAGTAGATAAAAATATGTTCCAACAGGAAGTCTATCTCCAAACGATGCTGATACATTTGCTTCTCCATCCCAGTTATTATTATACTCTTTGCTATGATAAACCTTATTTCCCCACCTGTTATATACTATAAATTCATGCGTGTGATCATAGTTAAAATTATCAATTCTGAATGTTGAATTTCCACTATTACCATCTGGTGTAAAACCTTCCGGAATATCGTATACAACTCCGTCAATATAGTTTGGAATACCATCACCATCATAATCTCCTTGTCCTTCTGATTTATCAGAGATTCCATCGTTATCTGAATCGGTATCTAAATAATCAGGTATTCCATCTTTATCATAGTCATCCGGTCCCTCTCCATCACCATCAGAATCTTTCTCGTCGCTATCTGATATTCCATCGTTATCTGAGTCAGAATCTAAATAATTTGGTATTCCATCAGAATCTTCATCATCGGTTGTAGGATCACCATTACCATCAAAATCTTCATCATGGGTTGATATTCCATCTCCATCGTCATCAGAGTCAAGATAATCAGCCAATCCATCATTATCTGTATCTCCATTCTGATACTCATCTCTGTCGTTTACCCCATCATTATCCGAATCGGGATCTAAATAGTCAGGTATCCCATCACCATCTGTGTCATCAGGATAATGTTTATTCCCATCACTATCCTTCTCATACTCATCAGGAATACCATCATTATCTGAATCTGTATCCAGGTAGTCAGGTATTCCATCGTTATCTGTATCATCCGGAAAAACTCCATCACTATTTGAATCATACTCTTCATCGTCAGTAATTCCATCATTATCCGAATCATTATCACTACAGTTTGGTTTACCATCACCATCTGTATCTTTATCACCCTCCACAGAATCAGGTATCCCATCATTATCGTCATCTGTATCACAAACATCTCCTTCTCCATCACCATCAAAATCTGCCTGATCTACATTTGCAATACTCTTACAGTTATCCTCTGAATCAATTACACCATCTCCATCAATGTCATTATTTAAATCTGCACTTGTATTATCATTTAACACTATTATCTCTATCACCTTATATGAAATATTAGAGCCATCTGTAACCTGTACTTTCAGAACATATATATTGTCTCTATCACTGTCTGATGGGTTTTCATAATCAGGAATAACTTTAAATGTTACATCTCCTGTTGAAGCATCAATTATAAAGTCATTACCATCAAATTTATCTGCTATTGAGAAGACAAGTTCTGATTGCTGGTTATCTTCATCAGTAGCTTTCACACCAACAACTATTCCGCTAAAATTTTCTGTTACAGATTTATTACCTGCTAAAATAACTGGTGGAGCATTATATATGGTAAAGGTTACTATTGCCTGACTTTCTGAGAATAGCCCTTCTATGTCAGATACTTTGATAGTATACTCAGGAGCATTATCAGATCCATCATGTACAAAGCTGATTTTACCATCATCTACATCTTTCTTTGTAAATTCTATTACCTGACTACCATCTTTTGCAAAATTACCATTCACTACGGACAATACAGTATACGTTATCTCCTCACTTTCATTATCATTATCAGTTGAGTTAAGCAACTGACCTGTTATTTTAATAGTTTCTCCTCCTGTTATTATAAGTTTATTGACAATAAATACAGGTTTATCATTAATATTTGTAAATGAGACAATCACATCTCCCTCTGAATATAATCCTCCTTTATCAGTTACTTTAACATGATATTTTGGAGCTATTTCAGATCCATCATGTACAAAACTAATTTTACCATCATCTACATCCTGTTTTGTAAAGCTTGTTACTGTTTCTTCTTCTTTAAGAAAATTACCATTAGTTAATGCTGTTATTGTATATGTAAGTTCAGAAGCTATATTATCAGCATCCGTTGAGTTCAAAACAGATGTTGTTATATCAACTGTTGCTCCTTCAGCTATTGTCAACTCATTTGTTTGTAGCAATGGTTTATCATTTACCTCCAAAAGAGTAATATTCAAGCTATATTTGTTTACAGAGTATACCTCTCCATCATATACTTTATATTGAATTATTGACTTTGGTGTATCAAAAGCATTATCTACCGATATAAAGCTTAGTTTATTCAGATTATCTGATCCTTTAACAAATATTGGATTATCTGGAGCAGGATTAATAGTAATATCACCTTGGTTTTTGATTCCATCACCATCCACATCTATAAATAACAATCCTGCGGACACCTCGTATATCTTAACTCCTGAGAATGAATCATTATCAGGATCACTATACTTAAAATCAGCCTTTATTGTCTTAACAAAATCCTCATTGACAGTTATATCAACAGGATTTGCCAGTGGTGGTCTTTTACCAAAATCAGCACCTAACCTGAAGTATAACTGACCATCTGGTACAGATATAAATCTGTTTCTTAAATCATTAACTGTTATTATCCCTTGACTCGGATCGCCAAATTCATTTTCAGTAATATCAAACTTGTTCAGAATTCCATCTTTATCATTATCAGATAAAGGTTTCTGGCTATTATAATAATCCGACAATCCCTCATCTGAATCATCTATATTATCATTATCTGAATCTGAATCAAGATAATCGGGAATATTATCTCCATCACTATCAATCGGAATAATTCCATTACCATACTGAGGTACAATTCCGTTTCCTGCAACACTCCCTGTTGGAGCAATATATACAAATGTTCCCTGAACTTCAATATTATCAGGTATGCCATCGTTATCAGAATCTAAGTCAAGAAAATTCGGTATACCATCACTGTCTGTATCAATGTATGTGGAAGAGTTCTGACTTACATCATATGGATTGACTCCACCATTCTCTACACTATTTGTTATCCCGTCACCATCTGCATCTTTGTCCTGATAATCAAAATAACCATCCATATCACTATCAACAGGTGCATACTGATCAGGGCAGCCAGCGCCATCATTTGCATTATTGCTAGTTGCTTTATACCTTCCTGCAACCGATAGATCAGATACTCTTATTTTGTATATCATTCCACTATCATTATGAAAAGCATACAAGTATCCCTCTTTAGTATACCATAAAGCACCATAATTACCGGTTTCAGAATTATAATCATCTAACTCCTGTATATATCCTTTGTCAATAACCTTCCCTTTGTTATCTCCTTCTACAACATTTATCTCATACAAATGGTGATCTTCAATTGAAATTGTATAGAATTTTTGTTCATGAGGAATATATACTATATCTCCCCTGCTTTTATCAAATGTATTCTCCTCCAGAGTCAGGTTTATGGTCTCCTCAACCCTCATATTAGCTATAGATATTCTCTTTAACCCAGAATTGCTTCCTCCAATACAATATAGTTCACCATTAGATCCAAAATCCGCGGAATTACCTCTTTCAGACAAACCAGTTACAACACCAAGTTTTACTGCCGAACCATCCTTGTTAATTCTTATTAACTCCTTTGAATTATTCAATCCATATATATGGTTATCAACAGTATTATATCCATATGAATTAGTCTCTGTAGTTCCTATACCTGTACCAATTTCTTCATATGATTCGGAACTTGTCTTATATACAAGAAATTTATCACTTGCTATTTGATAGAATCCAGATTGACAATCAAAAGTAACAGGTGGTATGTATCCCGGACCCTTCACTAAGAAACTCTTACTTACAGAGACTCCGTACATATTTGTTATCTCTACATTATACACTCCTGCTCTTAACCCCTCTAAACCCTCTCCATAATATCTATCAACCTCCTTATATGCAGATCCTATCTTAACTCTGAATGTTCCTCCACCAACTTTAGTCCACTCAAATTTGTATGCATTCTCAGCTAATTCCCAGTCGGCTCCTATAATTGTACCAGTAGTCGCATTGCTTCCAACTCCATATACTTTATTCCCCTGTCCCTCATCCATGTTATATGAGACCAATAGTCCCTCCTCAGAACCATCAACTTCTCTGGTCATTAATCCTCTTATCTCATCTGCATTAAATCGTTTATTCCAGTATCTTATTCTGAATAGATATCCTTTAAGAGGTTCATCTGTTTTTGTATCAGACCATACTCCTGCTCCAGCCTGAGCATTTTGTACGCCTGCCTGACTTCCTTCGCTAACAGATGTTGTATTTCCTATTTTTCTACCATCAATAAACAGTTCAAATTCAGAATTATCAGATGACATTGCAATATGATGCCACTTATTTATATCAATATGCTCCGACAATTCAGCTTTTTGCTCTGTAGAAACATCTCTCCATCCTAAAATATATCCATCCTTAACTCCAAGCTCAAATTCATTGTTCTGCCCCCACAAAGATTGTCTTGTTCCTGCATTCAAGACTGTTGGATCTAATTTCATCCAACCTTCAAGTGTTAACTCATCATATACACCATCACCCATTATCAGGCTACCAAAATCTATGTAATCAATTCCATGAGGCTCTTCATAAGGATCAGAACCTATATTTTCATACCCAAATTTCAAAAATCCAAACTTACCTCCTGAAACGTCAATATCAATAGCTCCGTTATTACCACCTATTGTACTTACATGTTTAATAGAGGACAAATCAACTACTATTGATTCAAGCTTTACTATAAGCGCTCCGTCAGCTGTTGACTCTCCTGATTGGTTCTTCGATACTACTCTGATGTTATACCCTGCCACATTTTCAGCAAGACCATTTAATGAAAGTTTCCAAATACCATTCTCATTACAATCCAATCCGGTATCCGTACTCCCACCTTTTATGTATCTGTACACAATTCCATTAAAAGAGACCTCTAGTATATCCGTTTTCAGATCATCAAAAGTTCCTGAAATTATAGTTTTTGTTGAATAAATAGTTTTATTAACTATTGTAGGACTATTCGGTATTTGTGCCGAAATCACAAACGGTGTAAATATACAGATTAATACTACATACATTTTCAACATCACCGATACTGACTTTCTTGGGGTAGATTTTTTCATAAACATTCATATTAGATTCATCAATTACAAATATATAATCACATATCTATTAATAATTTACAACAAAATTCTATATAAATCCAAATAATGTTTACCATTTGTTTACTAAAATATGAAATAAACAATATAACAATATTCAGGATAGATAATAATACCCAATTCAGACAGTGTGATATAGTTAGGTTTACTAGATTACGAAAAATGGGTTTAACTAAACATAAAGTATAAGTATTTTATCAACCGCAGAAATAATTTCTCAAAAACACATCAATATACATATCTCGTAAAACAACTACACAGATCAAATATTGATCTAAAAATTAGCATAATAGAACAATCACAACAACAAGTATCATAAAATGTTTTTGAACATATATTCAAAACAAAAGATCAAAAACACATGCCATAACAAAGTTCACAACAGTCAATATATCAACAATAACAGGTCGCAAATGATCAAATTATAAGAATAACAACAAATACTGCCCTATTGTACAACACATAATTACAATACTACATAATCGTTAAATAGCTATATTTGTTGTCCATTCAAAAAAAACAACAAAATAATGAAAAGCTTAAGAATACCCGATCTTACGATCAAGCAGAAAAATAATTTGCTTATCATAACAATAACCTTAGCTGCATCAATAATTGGCTATATATCATACAGAGGTAATGTTACCTTAATTGAGACATCAATTGACAAAGCTTTTAGGGTTATTGATTCTACCGAAAGAGTAAAACTAAAAACGGCAACGCAAGTTGCCAGTAACTGTTTATCTAAACTACTACTTGCTGATACAGTAAAGACAGATAGCTCTGCATATGCAATATTTGAACATCATCTTGACGATTTCAGGTATGAGAATGACAGAACAGGATATTTTTATATATACAAAGGTACAAAGTGTTTTTTTATTGCAGAAAATAAACACTATCAGGGGAAACATCTTGAGAATAAAAAAGAGTACGAACAAGTATTAAAAGGAGGAGGATTTACTTATGGTTTTTATGAGAAACTAGGTGCCGAAAAACAAAAAAAACTACTCTACTCACAAATGATTCCCAACTCAGAGTTTTGGATAGGAACAGGAACCTATCTTGACACATTTAAAAGCATAGAGGAAGATGTGGCAAGTGAATTAAGAGATGAAGCGTCAAAAACAGAGAGATCAGTAATATTCGCAAGTTTAATTCTTTTAGTATTCATTGCTATGATAATATATGCTATCAGACAGTCGATGCTTAAACCCGTTAAAAAGATTGTTCAGTTAACAGACGATATGGCTGTAGGTAAACTAAATACATATGAATATGATACAAAAGATGAGATAAAACCTATCTTTACATCTTTGAATAACCTGATTAATAACCTGAAGGATATTGTTGATTTCTCAATAAATATAGGTCAGGGAGAGTTCAACTCAGAATACAAGATGTCTTCAGAACACGATGTTTTAGGAGAGTCTTTACTAAATATGCGCGACAGCCTTAAAGAGGCAAAAATAAATGAGGAACAAAGAGTTAAAGATGAGAATATCAGAACATGGACAATGAATGGTAACTCAAATATTGCCGACATATTACGTAAAAATCAGAGTGATATAAATATACTTACAAGAGAAACCCTAAGAGAGATTATTGAATATTCAGACTTTAATCAGGGTGGTATATTTATTGCTGACGAAGACGACTCTGATACATTCAATCTAACAGCATCATATGCATATAACAGAGAAAAGTTTATCTCAAAATCTATAAAATTAGGCGAAGGGCTTATAGGAACCTGCGCTATTGAACGTAAAACTACATATCTTAAAGATATACCTAACAACTACATTAGCATAACCTCTGGTTTAGGGGGAGCAAACCCTTCAGATCTTATTATCTGTCCAATGATTGCTGATGATAAACTAGTAGGGGTTATTGAGTTTGCTTCATTTAAGGAGATTGAAAAGCATAAACTAGAATTTATTGAGAAATGTGCTGAAAACATTGCTGCAACAATTCTTACAGCAAAAACAGCTATCAATACAACCAAACTGCTTGAGATGTCTAAAAATCAGGCAGAAGAACTAGCTAGTCAGGAAGAGGAGATGCGACAAAACATGGAAGAACTTCAGTCTACAAACGAAGAGTGGCACAGGCAAGAAGAGGCTCTTAACAAACGTATTAAGGAACTTGAAGAGAAACTTAATAAGGATTAATAACATATATTAGAGTATATTAAAAAAACCGGGTTACTAAATTAGTAGTCCGGTTTTTTAGTTTAAAAGTACTATCTAAAACAAAAAAGAACTATACAACTCAAAAAAGTATATTTCGTTCAACATAACAAAGAAAAACACCTTAATTTATCACCACTTTTACTACCCCATAATTGTTAAATAGCTATATTTGTTTCTCATCCGTAAACCTGGAACAATGAAATTTTTTGACAAACGCAATCTTACGATGAAGCGTAGGAATAGTATTGTTATTGTACCAATAGCAATTGGGGCTATTTTAATAGCCTATATCTCATTCAGAGGAAATGAGAATATTATAGAATCGTCTTTAAAACGAACATCAGAGATTCTTGATTCTACCGAGAGAGTAAAGTTAAAAACCATAACCCAGATAGCTTGTAATAGTCTGTCTAAGATGTTAGTTGCAGATACAATAAAAACAGATAGCTCTGCCTACGCTATTTTTGAACATCATCTAGACGATTTTAGATACGAGAACGACAGGACAGGATATTTTTATGTCTATAAAGGTTCTAAATGTTTCTTTATTGCAGAAAACAAACACTATCAGGGAGAACACCTTGAAGATCTGACAGAATACGAACAGGTAAAACGTGGTGGTGGTTTTACATTAGGTTTCTACGAAAAACCAGGTTTAGGAAAAACGAGAAAACTTCTATACTCACAAATGATTCCTAATACCGAATTCTGGATAGGAACAGGAACATATCTTGATACTTTTGAAACAATTCAGAACAACTCTATTAACGAACTCCAAGACAAAGCCTCTAAAACTCAGCAATGGGTTATAATTGGTATATTTCTGCTTCTGGCTTTTGTTATTACAATAATAATAGGTATTAGCAAATTCATATTTAGAATTTTTAATAAAATAATAAGTATTACTAACGATATAGCATTAGGGAAATTAAATCCTTACGATTATCAGATAAACGATGAGGTAAAACCGATATTTATCTCTCTCAATAACCTGATAGCCAAAATGAAAGAAATGGTTGATTTTTCTACCAATATCGGAAAAGGTGAGTTTAATATAGACTATAATATTTCTTCAGAACATGATGTTCTTGGTAAATCTCTGTTAAGTATGAGAGATAGTCTTAAAGCAGCTAAAACTAAAGACGATCAGAGAATAATTGACGAAAATATCAGAACATGGACAATGAATGGTAACTCAAATGTTGCTGATATACTACGAAAAAATCAGAGTAATATTAACATTCTGGCTAAAGAAACAATAAAGGAGATAATTGAATATTCTGACTTTAATCAGGGTGGTATATTTATTGCAGATGAGGATGATCCAGATACATTTAACCTGACAGCATCATACGCATACAACAGAGAGAAATTTATTACAAAATCTATAAAGCTGGGCGAAGGTCTTGTTGGCACCTGTGCTATTGAGCGTAAAACTACATATCTTAAAGAGATACCCAATAACTATATCAGTATTACATCTGGTTTAGGAGGGTCAAATCCATCTGATCTTATTATCTGCCCAATGATTGCAGATGAAAAATTAGTTGGCGTTATTGAGTTTGCTTCATTTAATGAGATAGATAAACATAAGATAGAATTTATTGAGCAATGTGCTGAAAGTATTGCTGCAACAGTTCTTACAGCAAAAACGGCAATAAACACTACCAAGCTTCTTGAGGTGTCTAAAAGTCAGTCCGAAGAGCTCTCTGCTCAGGAAGAGGAGATGCGTCAGAATATGGAAGAGTTGCAATCTACCAACGAAGAGTGGCACAGAAAAGAGGATGAAATGAGCAGACGCATTAAAGAGCTGGAAGAAGAACTGAATAAAAAAGAAGATTAAAGAGTATATTCAAATAATTAACAACAGAGCCGGTCAAACAATAATGATCGGCTCTTTTTTTATAAAAATTTGAGCAGATACACATTTCTTCATTTCTGCTTCATGTTACAACAATACATTTACAACAACAAAAAAGAGTAATAACTTAATTATTCTGATTATAGAACAGGTATAAAATTATTTACACAAGTTCTGTATGCAGATAAAAAATATAAGCTTATGAAAACACATATCGCAAAAACAATAGCTTCAGTAATAGTATTTGCTCTGCTGTTTATAATTTCAGACTCTTTTGCACATTCAAAAAGAGTTAAGAAGCAAAAGAAAGATAAAAAGGTTGTTGTTGTTCACAAAAACGGCAAAAAGACTGTATATGTGAAACATAAACACAAAAAACGTCGCCATCACCGTCATATACATCTGCATTGGGGCGTGAGAGTAAAGGTATTACCCAAAAACAATACCCGCATAATCTATAAAAAACATAACTACTATTACGACTCTGGTGTATACTACAGAAAAAGATCGGGAGTATATGTAGTATCAGGAGCTCCGGTTGGCTTAAGAATAAGGGTTCTGCCAACAAATTGCAGAGTTATAAGAGTAGGCGGAAACCATTATTACTACTACTTTGGCACCTATTACATGAAAGTTATTACACAACATGGTGTTAAGTACGAGGTTATTAATCCTCCGGTAGGAACCATTGTTTACGATTTACCAGAGGGTTATAAAGAGAAGGTTATTGACGGAAAGATGTACTACCAATTAAACAACATATTATATAAACAGGTAATCATTGATGATAGCGAAGTAGCATATAAAGTAGTTGGCAATTAACTAATAGACAAAATAGAATAGCTATCATATCACTAACAAGGCAGGATTATACATTAAGTTGTATGATTCTGCCTTTCTCTGTAATATTGTAAGAACTATAATAATCAGCAGATATTAACTTCAGTTATTATTGTTATACAAACAAAGTATCGTAATCAAAAAAAAATATTAGTTGCTTTAACTATCTTTATACAACCAACCATAAAGTTGGTGTTGTTTTAAATGTGTAACCGGCATATTTGTGCCAAAAAAGATAAAGCATGAACAATTTTGATTTTTACAATCCGGTAAAGATTCTTTTCGGAAAAGGAAAGATTTCTGAATTAAATAAACAGATTCCGGAGAATGCCAAAATACTTATTACCTACGGAGGAGGAAGTATAAAAAAGAATGGTGTATATGATCAGGTAATGTCGGCTCTAAGAGGCTTTAACGTAAAAGAGTTTGGTGGTATTGAGCCAAACCCTCGTTACGAAACACTTATGAAAGCTGTAGAGATTGTGCGTAATGACAATATAGATTTTCTGTTGGCAGTTGGTGGTGGTTCTGTTCTTGACGGAACTAAATTTATTGCAGCTGCTGCTCACTATACAGGAGATGATGAATGGGATATACTTGCCAAAAGAGCAAGAGTAGATAAGGCTGTGAGCATTGGTGCTGTTCTTACACTTGCTGCAACAGGTTCCGAGATGAACAGCGGCGGGGTAATTACCAAAGCTGCAACTCAGGAGAAACTTGCATTTGGATCACCTCTTCTGTTCCCTAAGTTCTCTATACTTGATCCGGAGACACTTTACTCTCTGCCAAAACACCAGATTGCAAATGGTGTAACAGATGCATTTGTTCATGTAATTGAGCAGTATGTTACATACCCTGTTGATTCACCTGTACAGGACAGATTCTCTGAAGGTATACTTAAAACTCTTATAGAGGAAGGTCCAAAGGTTTACAACTCAGAAACACCTGATTATAACGAGTATGCAAATATGATGTGGGCTGCTACAATGGCACTTAACGGGTTAATTGCAGCAGGAGTACAAAGCGATTGGGCAACACATATGATTGGTCATGAGTTAACTGCTTTCCACGGTCTTGATCATGCTGTAACACTGGCAATTGTTCTACCGGGGCTTATGAAGCACCTTAAAGAGAAACGCAATGTAAAACTGGTACAATTTGCTGAGCGTGTTTGGGATATTACCGATGGCGATGATAACTCAAAAATTGATATGGCTATTGCAAAAACAGAGGAGTTCTTCAACAGTATTGATATTAAAACAAGACTTGGAGATCACAACATAAAGCAGGAAGATGTTGACAGAATAATACAACGATTTACAGACAGAAGAGTTCCGGCTATTGGAATGGCTGGTGATGTAAAAACTGACGATGCCAAAGTAATTCTTGAAGACAGACTATAAAACAAAAAAGCCCGTTATAATGCGGGCTTTTTCTCTGTTATATCTTTATAAGTAATCTTTGCATAAACCAGATAAACCAACATCAGCAGATTAAAAACATAGTTAAAATACAAAGGGTAATGATACTCTTTTTTACTGAAATCATCATACAGCACATACCAGAATGTAAATATCTCACCCAACAACCACAACAATAAAAACAGGCTGTTAAGATCCTTCGCGCTTTTTGTTCTAAATGTCTGCACCACCTGTGGCAAAGCACATATTGCAAAGAATATACTACCAATCCATCCTATATACTCATTCATAACCTCTCTCCTCTTACTCTCCTAAATAAATACAGTTTATTACAACACCAATAATATTGGATAATCGCTGCAAATTTAATCAAATATAAATTCTCAGAAAATAAGTTCATGCCTTATGTTATAATAATTTACACAGATACAAAAAGCGGGAAGTCAACACAACCTCCCGCTATGAATTTTATTAATATTAGTCATCTACTGTAACGATGAATCCCAATCCTTCCATACTGGTTCATAACCATGATCTTTAATTGCTTCGGCAACCTCAACAGGGGTACGATCGTCATTAACTGAGAACTGTTCAAGGTCGTCATTATCCTGAGCGTAACCTCCAGGATTTGTCTTTGATCCGGCACTCATACTGGTAACCCCAAGATTTATCATATTATCTCTGAATAGCCTGTCCTCACGTGTAGATAGTGCTAACTCAACATCATTATCGAATATCCTGTATGCAAATATCAGTTGAGCAAGATCCTTATCTGTCATAACAAACGAAGGTTCATACCCTCCTGCATTTGGTCTTAACCGCGGAAACGATATAGAATATTTAGTTCGCCAGTACCTTTTTTGCAGATATCTCAGATGCAGTGCTGTAAAGAGTGTATCAACACGCCAATCCTCAAGCCCGGCAAGTATACCTAATCCCATCTTATATACACCAGCTCTTCCAAGTTTCTCATACGTATCTAAACGCCCCGAATAACTGCTCTTTTTACCTTTAAGGTGATAGTTAGAGTATGTATTGCTGTTATAAGTCTCCTGATATATATAAACTGTATGTAATCCTACCTTAAGCAGACGTTCATAATCGTTCTGACTCAACGGCTGAACCTCAATTGATATTAATGAGAAATAGGGTTTTATTGTTTTAAATACCTCTTCAAGGTAATCTACATCAGCCTTTTTTGAAGATTCGCCTGTAACAAGAAGAATATGCTTAAAGCCCATTTTGCTTATAGCTATAGCCTCCTCTTTTACCTCCTCTATAGTAAGTACCTTACGCGGTATTTTTAACCCGGAATTAAAGCCGCAGTATACACATTGGTTCTCGCAATAATTAGATAGATACAGAGGAACATATAACTGTACTGTTTTACCAAATCGTTTCTGAGTTAACCTGTTACTCATTACAGCCATACGCTCAACATAACCCGATGCAGCAGGCGATATAAGCGCCATAAAATCATCTACAGATGGTCTGTCTGCCGCAAGAGCTCTCTCAACATCACTGCTGTTCTTTGAATATATCTTGTCCGCAATATCGCTCCAATTTATATCCTTTATATGGTCTATAAAGTCCATAATATCTAGTTTAAATCGTCAAGAAACGATGTTAACGGACTACTTGCCTCTGCTCCTGTTCTCTTTGCTCCAAGTTTTGCAAGATAAGCCATACGTCCGGCCTCTACCGCCATAGAAAATGCTTTTGCCATACTAACCGGATCGTCAGATACTGCAATTGCTGTATTTATCAGGCAGGCATCAGCACCAAGTTCCATAGCGTATGCTGCATGCGATGGAGCACCAATACCAGCATCTACAACCACAGGTACATTGCTCTGCTCAATAATAATCTTAAGCATCTCTACCGTCTGCAAACCATTATTACTACCAATTGGCGATCCTAAAGGCATTACAGCTGCAGTACCAACCTCCTCAAGCTGCTTACACAATACCGGATCGGCCTGTACATATGGCAAAACAATAAATCCCTGTTTAACCAATTCATCTGCAGCTTTAAGTGTCTCTACCGGATCAGGCAGCAGATAACGAGGGTCTGGATGTATCTCTAGTTTCACCCAGTTTGTATCTAATGCTTCACGCGCAAGCGATGCTGCAAAAACTGCCTCTTTTGCATTCCTTACACCTGAGGTATTAGGTAACAGATTAAACTGATTATGATTCAGATGCGATAAAATATCATCATCTCTGTTATCCATCTCAACCCTGCGTAATGCCATAGTCACAAGCTCCGAACCTGATGCCAGAAGAGCCTCTTCCATTACTACAGATGAGCTGAACTTACCTGTACCGGTAAAAAGTCTTGATTTAAACTCCTTATCAGCAATCTTTAATGAATCCATCTATTTGGTTTTTATTGATTTTACTATTGAAACAATCTCCGATGCAGCCACCTCAATATCACTTCTTGATGTAATAAGCGATGAGAAGGCAACACCATTTACTCCGGTACTCAATATATCAGGGATATCATCGTTTGTTATTCCCCCTATTGCAACAATCGGGATATCAATACCCCTATCCCTGCATAAGGATACAACCTTACTATATCCATCTATACCTAAAACCGGACTCAATTTCTGCTTTGTTGCTGTAAACCTGAATGGTCCTAAACCAATATAATCAACACCTTCTGATACAAGAGACTCAATATCTTCAAACGTATTTGCTGTACCCCCTATTATCTTATCCGGTCCAACAATCCTGCGCGCCTCAGATACCGACATATCTCCCTTACCAAGATGTACACCATCAGCGTTTAGCTTGTTTACAAAGTCAGCTCTGTCATTAATTATTATAGTTGCACCACCATCTCTACACTCCTTTATAACCGCATTGGCAACATTCTGAAACTGTTCATCGGGCTGATTTTTAACCCTCACCTGAACCCAGTTTATACCACCCTCTATAGCTCTGCGTGCCTGTATATGATGAGGCAAGCCGGGTATGGTATGTGTAATAAATTGTGTGGCACTGAATTTTTCCATATCTCTATAAAATATTATGATAGCCTAATAAACTACTATTTGAAATTATAAGCTTTGATACATACTGCTTAGCCCTTAATATAGCATTGTTTATATCTAACCCTAACGATAGATACGATGCTATTGCCGCAGATAATACACAACCAGTACCATGTTTATCAAAGCCCTTATGTCTTACTCCTGTGAACTCTTTTACACCATCCGGCTTTATCAGAATATCAACCGATGTATCTCCAACTCCATGTCCTCCCTTTAGCAGAACACTGATATTACTATCAATGCAGATGTTATTACGTATATCTTCCACATCACACCCTCCAAACAGCTGTTCTGCCTCTGGTCTGTTTGGTGTAATAAGGTCTATATACTTTAACGCCTCATAAAGTTTGTCTCTGTTTATATCTGAATGAAATGTAAAACCTGCCGATGCCTTAATAATTGGATCCCAGATAATATAAGAATTAACAGATTGATCTTTTATTGTCTTTAAAACAGATATAAGTGTATCAATATCCTGAATAAGACCAATCTTTACAATGTTAATATCTGTTGTTTTGGCAAGACATATTATCTGTCTCTCTATCACAGATCTGCTACACCAATCAACATCCTCAAAACTGCTCTCGTTCTGAATAGTTGTTGCACTATTTACAGCCAACCCGTAAGCTCCAATCTGCTCACATGTTTTTACATCTGCCATAACTCCGGCACCTGCAGAAGGATCGTAACCTGCTACAGACAAAACAAAAGGTCTGTTTCTCTCTTTTATCTCTCTGTAAGCTTCTACCGGATTATTGATATCCCAAATAGTACCCAACAGTGCAAATCTGTTAAATCCAATTCCGGTTAACCTATCTGTTATCTCACTATTAATACCTCCAAGAGCAACAAGTTTCTCTGGCACACTACATCTGTCAACATTCTCTATTAACTCATCTGTAGTCCATCCGGCACTGTATCCGGTCTTTGATATACTGTTGGCTACAGGGCTTATAAAAAAGTAGTCAAACATATTGCTATACTTCTCAATCTCACCAAACGAGTGAGCTGAATAGCTCTTAGTTATATTAGTATTGGAAAATTCTCTAACCCTATCAGCTGTTTCAGAGTTAAAATGTATTCCCTTAAGTCTGTATTGATTTACCAGTTCCGGAAAATCATGGATAACAATTCTGTTATGATATTTATCCGGAATAGATTCAATAAACCGGCATACAGACTTAAGTGACACCCCTTTTTTACGAAGATGAAGACAATGCAAACCTGCTTCAAATAGCGATTTAACTAAATAAGATTCATTTTCAAAAAAATCAGGTCTTGTAATTACAATTATCTCCATCGTAAAAAAAGGTTTATATATATAGTTTAGATCCTTTATCCTTAAACTCTTGCGATTTCTCCTTAATCTTCTCTTCAAGCTCCTCTGGTGTATATTTAGAAGCCATCTCTCTCAAATCTTTTGATGAACGCATTGAGCAGAAGTGTTCCCCGCACATAGAACAGAAGTGGGCTGTTTTATGCCCTTCATCCGGCAATGTCTTATCATGAAACTTAAGAGCTGTTTCTGGATCAAGTGCCAGATGAAACTGATCTTTCCAACGGAACTCAAAACGCGCCTTACTCATTGCATCATCTCTTATCTGTGCAGCCGGATGTCCTTTAGCCAAATCAGCAGCATGTGCTGCAAGCTTAAATGTAACAACCCCAACCTTAACATCGTCTCTGTCTGGTAAACCAAGGTGCTCTTTAGGAGTAACATAGCAAAGCATTGCTGTTCCCTCCTGTGCAATCATCGATCCTCCAATTGCCGATGTAATATGATCATATCCCGGAGCAATGTCTGTTACAAGAGGTCCTAATGTATAAAACGGAGCCTCAAAACAGTGCTTAAGCTGCTCATCCATATTCTCTTTTATCTTACTCATAGGTACATGACCTGGTCCCTCAATAAGCACCTGTACATCATGCTCCCATGCAATCTTTGTAAGCTCTCCCATTTTTCTAAGCTCGGCAAACTGTGCACGGTCATTTGCATCATATATAGATCCCGGACGCAAACCATCCCCTATCGATATACCAACATCATAACGAGCAAGTATCTCACAGATCTCCTCAAAATGTGTATAAAGGAAACTCTCCTGATGGTGATACATACACCACTTTGCCATTATAGATCCTCCTCTGGATACAATACCTGTCATACGCTTCTGCGTAAGTGGTACATGTTTCCATAACAAAGCAGCATGAATTGTAAAGTAGTCAACCCCTTGCTCTGCCTGCTCAATAAGTGTATCCTTAAATATCTCCCAGTTAAGATCCTCTACCTTTCCGTTTACCTTCTCTAAAGCCTGATACAAAGGTACTGTACCAACCGGAACCGGAGAGTTTCTTACAATCCACTCACGTGTTTCGTGAATATTCTTTCCTGTAGACAAGTCCATAATTGTATCGGCACCCCAACGAAACGACCATACAGCCTTCTCAACCTCTTCTGCAATAGATGATGTTGTTGGTGAGTTACCAATATTTGAATTTATCTTAACAAGGAAGTTACGCCCGATAATCATTGGCTCACTCTCCGGATGGTTAATATTTGCCGGAAGTATTGCACGTCCCGAAGCTATCTCTGCCCTAACAAACTCCGCTGTTATATGCTCCTTCTCCGGAAACAACTCATCAATACGCTGATTCTCTCGTATTGCAACATACTCCATCTCTGGTGTTATAATGCCGGCACGCGCATAAGCAAGTTGTGTTGGTCTCTTACCCTCTTTTGCTGCAAGTGGTTTTGTTACAACATGCTCAAATCTTAACTCATCAAGCGATGCATCTCCTAATCGTTGCTGTCCGTACTCTGAAGAGAGACCTTCAAGGCGAACAACATCATTACGATCCTCAATCCACTTCTCGCGCAGACGAGGCAGACCTTTTGTAAGATCAACGTTAGCGTTTACATCTGTATATGATCCTGATGTATCGTACACTGTAACAGGTGCATTCTTCTCAACATTACCATCTGTATCAACTGTATCTGATAACTCAATCTCACGCATTGCTACACTTATATCGTGTAACTTTCCTTTAACATATATCTTTTTTGAACCTGGTATAGGCCCCATTGTAACAAGACTATTTACTGATTTTTCTGTATTGCTCATAACTATATTTTTTGCAGATTATCCACCCGGAGTGGCTTTGATTAATAACACTTTATCCTGATCGGACAGTTTAAACTCGTCCCACTTGTTTTTGAAAACAATCTTGTCGTTCACTGCAACGGCCATTCCTCTGGTATCAGAAAAGCCGGAATGTTCAAGCATAGCCTTGAGCGAAATACAGTCAGAAACTGACTTAGTCTCGCCATTGATTATAACATCCATTAAACAATTATTTAAAATGGGGATCGCTTTAAAACGATATCTCCCTGCGCCGGCATTATCCGTATCAGGTTCAAAGGGTATAATCTCAGCCCGAATATTTAAGGCACCCCCATTTGGTTAATGCACCAAAGTTAAAAGCTTTTTATCTGCTTACCTAAGATATTCACAAACATTTTTTAAACTAAAACCATAAACACATAATTAACAACTAAATAAACCGCACACAACTATAAAAACAATCATATTACTATAAAAATAGTTGTATGACTAGAAATATAGTTATATATTTGAACCATGAAAGAGTTAACAAAAGCAGAAGAACAAGTAATGCAGTATATATGGAAACTGGAAAAATGTTTCTTAAAAGACATTGTTGAAAGTTTTCCGGAACCAAGACCTGCATACACTACAATATCAAGCGTAATAAGAGTCCTTACAAAAAAAGGATTTATTGGGTATAATACTTATGGTAAAACAAATGAGTATTATGCAAAACTAACAAAGAGCGAATACTCAAAAAAGAGATTCAGAAATATGGTATCAAACTATTTTAACGGATCAATTACAAGTTTCGCATCTTTCTTTACCAGCGATAAAGATTTAAACATTGATGAACTTGAGGAGATAAAAAATATAGTAGATCAGAAGATTAAAGAGAAAAAAGATGGACATAATAAACAGTAATACACTTATATACCTTATTAAGGTGAGTATATGTTTATCGTTACTCTATGCCATTTATCACTTTACACTACGCAGAGAGACAAATTTCAGGAGCAACAGAATATATCTGTTACTATCTTTAGTTGTATCATTTACTATACCTCTGTTATCGTTGTTTAATATAGCGCTACCGGAAGCATTACCTTTTACTGGCGATGTCTTTGAAAGTATTAATGTTGCTGATCAAACAGGATTGGCAACAGTTAAAAAAATTGAGCCTTACAGTATAAATATTTGGTCGGTTATCTCTGTTATATATCTTTCAGGATGTTTGATATTGGCAATTCGGCTACTCTTTCAACTATTCAGGATTACAAAAACGTTAATATCCGGAAAGGTTATCAGACTTAACAACTCAAAGATTCATATTGTAAAAGAAGATCAGGCTCCGTTCTCTTTCTTTAACCGGATTGTAATAGATAAAAAAACGAGAAACAGTAAGAATCTGAATAACATTATTGAACATGAGAAGATGCACAAAAAAAGTCTTCACACTATCGACAATATTATTGCAGAATCTGTTGCAACTGTTCTGTGGTTCAATCCGGTGATATATCTGCTTAAAAAATCGCTTATTGAGAATAATGAATTTATGGCTGATGAGATGACCATACAGAGACGCAAAAACAGCGTTAACTATATGGAATCAATCATTGATGTAGCTTATAGTAACTCAAACGGTGTTTTGGTTAACTCTTTCTGCTCAACAACCAAAAAACGTATTATTATGATTACAAAAAACAGATCAAATAAGTTCAGTTATCTAAAATATATGCTTGCAATACCTGTAGTTAGTTTATCGCTATTTGCTTTTGCAGGTAATACAAATGTTAACAATACCATAAAGGAAGTAACTCCAGCTATTAGTAAGGTAATAGAGCTGGATAATACTACCCCTACAGGTAAGCCTATCAAGAGTAAAGACCTAAAAAGAATATCAAGTAAATTCGGTAAAAAAATGCATCCTATTAAAAAGAAGATGTATATGCATAATGGTATTGATATTGTTGCAAAAGAGGGTACTCCTGTTCATGCTACTGGCGATGGAATTGTTAAAAAAACAGGTCAGGATAAAGGTCGTGGTATATACATAATGATTGTACATAACGATCAATACCAGACAAACTACACTCATCTTAGCAAGGTAAAAGTTACTGAAGGCAAAAAGGTGAAAAAAGGTGACATAATTGGTTATGTTGGTAATACCGGAATGTCTACCGGACCACATCTGCACTATGAGATTGTTAAGGATAAAAAGAACATAGATCCTCTTACTCTTATTAAGGGAATGGAGTAGATCTGTATTATAAAAAAACAGGCAAAGAAAAAGGGTTGGCAATATTTCAGCCAACCCTGATTCAGGTGTTATTGTACACTAAATATAAAAAACTAAAACTATACCTTCTCGCCATTTAAAAGCTTCTCAATATCCTTCTTAATCTTCTCAGGTTTTGTTGTTGGGGCATAACGCTTTATTGGCTTTCCGTTTGCATCTATAAGAAACTTTGTAAAATTCCACTTAATCTTACCACCCGGTGTTCCTTTAAGTTCACGCTTAAGGTATTTATAAAGCGGATGAGTATTATCTCCATTAACCTCTATCTTCTCAAACATATCAAAGTCTACACCATAGTTTGCAAGACAAACATCAATCTCCTTCTTTCCTCCTGGCTCTTGTCCACCAAACTGATTACAAGGAAAACCTAAAACAACAACACCTCTATTTTTATACTCAGAGTATAGCTCCTGTAATCCTGCATATTGTGGCGTAAGACCACACTTACTTGCAGTATTAACAACAAGAACTATTTTTCCTTTATAATTACTCATTGGTACCTCCTCGCCTGTTAGAGCATTAGCTTTATAACTATAAAACTCTGCAAGCTTCTTTGTCCCTTTATCATCCTGTGCATCGGCTTTCTGTGCATTTCCGCACATACTAAACAGTGCTGTAGTCAACAATAAAATAACGTAGTGTTTAATCTTCATAACAATATTTTCTCTTATAAACCTCTCTAAAGTTGTATTGTTCACCAATAATGACTTTTAAAATATGTTAATCTTATATATTATCCATTTAACAATAGCCAAAAAAAGGGAGCCAAGACTCCCTTTATATCTAATGAAAGAATAGTAATATTATTTCTTAAGCGAAACTGTTACATCAATATTACCTCTGGTTGCTCTTGAATAAGGGCAAAACTGGTGAGCCTCTTCAAGTAGCTCATTTGCTAAAGCCTCCTCAACACCAGGAATCTCAACCTCAAGATTAACAGCTAATGCAAGACCATCACTTACTTTTCCTAAAGTAACATCTGCTGTTACTACAGTGTTCTTAAGGTGCATCTTTCTGTTCTTTGCCATTAGGTTTAGCGCTCCATCAAAACATGCAGCATAACCCGCTGCAAAAAGCTGCTCAGGATTTGTATATTCACCACCTGTTCCTCCTAACTCTTTAGGCATTCTCATCTCCAGGTTTAACACGTTATCCTCGCTAGCTGCTTTTCCGTTTCTACCTCCGTCTACCTTTACTTTTGTTTTATAAAGTGCTTCCATTTTATAGTCTATTTTTTTAAGTTTATTAATTTTTATACCTACACAAACAGCAACAGCACATGTTTGTTCATATTATTACAAAATAAAAGTGATAAAAAATGAATAAATATCCGCTTTATCCATATTTTATCACTCACTATTAATATGTTCAGGTATTATAATTTTTTTATATCTAATTCAGAATCGTTGGCGATTTTCTCAACCGATAAAAACATCCACTTTGCTACATCTTCCATTATCTCTGGCGTAAGGGTCTCTTTTGTATCATATGGATGATGATAATAGAGAGGCTTCTCACGACCACCTATCCACAAACCATATGCTCTATAACCTTTATTAAACAGCAGATGACCATCGGTTCTTGGTCTGCTGTTTGTTCTGCGAGCCTTATAAGTACGCAATGCTCTGTGAATATACTTATCATTTGTATCAACAAAATATGGTCTAAGCAACGGATCTGAATCAACACGTGTAAGAACAAAGCTATTTCCATTACCAACCATATCCATATTTACAACACAAACAGTCTTCTCCATCGGAAACAGAGGGTGTTCACTATAGAATCTACTTCCTACCAATCCTATCTCCTCAGCTCCGTAAAAGATAAACATTACAGACCTTTTCGGACGCTCTTTTAATTGCGAAAAAGCTTTTGCTATCGCCATAAGGTTTGCACAACCCGATGCATTATCAAGAGCTCCGGCAAAAAGTGCACCCGGACTTCCCTGTCCGTCTAAATGTGCACCAAGTATAATAACTTCATCCTTAAGTTCAGGATCGGATCCCTCTATTAATCCAATTACATTTCCAGTAATATTATCATTAAATCGTTCTGTCTCTGCTGTAAGTCTCACCTTATGCTTTAACTCTAAAGATTGAGGTCTCATCTTCTCAGATATCCTCTTTTTAAGTGCCTTATACTCCTTACCTGATCCATAAAACAGCTCAGAAACAACTCCATCTGAAACATGATTATACACAAGTTTATCGCTATAAGGATACCCGGGCTTACCAACCATACCAACATGTAATACAGCAGCAGCACCATGTTTAACCGCATTCTCAACCTTAAGGGCTGATGAGGCATACACTGCCCACTGCTTCTTAACCTCCTCTTCTTTTCCTTTGTATGGTATTCCTGCTTCAAGAATAATTACCTTACCTTTAACATCAACACCTTTATAATCATCATATTTTAACTCAGGTGCTGTAATTCCGTACCCAACATAAACAACCTCTGCATTCACATCGCCTGTACCAGAGTTAGATCCCGGCAAATAATCATCAGGGAATCTGTAACTCTTCTTTATCTCACGTCCGCTTCTGTCTGTAAAAACAACCGAAAAGATACCTACATCGTTACGCTTTGTATAGTTACTCTTAAATGTCTGAAAGTACGAACCATCTTTCATTGCTGGCTTAACACCCCAACTCTTAAGATGATCTGCTACCCAATTTGCAGCGTCCATATACTCTGGGGTACCTGCTAAACGCCCTTTAAATCTCTCGCTACTTAATGTATCTGCATATCCAAACACCTCTGCTGAGCGTATTGAGTGAAAAATCTTCATCAACTCATCACCCCTTTGTGCAAAAGTATTAACACCAATAAGCAGCCCTACAAGTAATAAAAAACTCCTGTGTCTCATTTAATTACACTGTTTAGTATTGTTTATAATTTGTTCTGTCTCCTATATACTCCCTGATTTGACTAACCTTTACCGAATAAGTTTACTTAAAACTGATATATTATTGCACAGAGTCTGTAATTATCCAATCGCTTTTTGCCTCATCGTCATTATAACCGAACTCTATCGTATCAATAAGCCTGAAATTATCAAACTCTACAAGAACAATAAATCTCTTTGTACCCCACCGCTCAATCTGCTTAGGTGTAAGATTTAGTTTATCCATATTATTCTCAACAACAGCAGACAATCCTGCACCTGAAAGATTCTCAGTATTAATAACCCTTACAACAGTTGCTTCTGCTAATATACTGTTGGTATCAATACCATTAACAAAGTATATTTTATCGCCTTCAAACACCTTACCATAAGGAGCCAATCTCTTTGATGACCCACGAATAACCATACTCTTTTTGCCATGAATAATCTTATCATACTCATCTGCACGTGAGTCTAAATAAACTATATGTTCCATAAATAATATCCATTTTTATACCTACAACATGTAAAGATAATATCAAAATTTTTACAATAGAGCTATTACAAAACATACAAAAAAAGGGGCCAAAGCCCCTGATTATATATAATCTATCTATAACTATTTAGTGTTCAAAACTTATATATTTTCATTATTTAGATACAATCATTGTTTTTGTATCTGCTCTTAAACCGTCTGTAACAAGTGTATAAAAATATGCTCCTGAGCTAAATTCACCTTCAGGTATTACTACAGAACCCTCTCCTCTCTCATAAAGAATAATCTCTTTTCTCTTTGCTCCGTTATTATCATAGAAAACAATAATAGCATTCCCTATGCTCTCCGGCACATAATACTTAATTGTTGTATATCCTTTTGTAGGATTAGGAACATTCTGATACAACACAGCAGTTGGTCTGTTTGCCTCTGTTGGTACCGATGTAACCTCCAGTTTAGCAAGAACCTGTTTCATCTTCTCCTCAAGTGCCGCTATACGTGCCTCATAACCATCTACAATTGGGGCAAGATCAACCGATACCGGGTTTCCATTCTCTATATCAATTGTAAGTACTGTTCCATTAAGTGTTGCCGACTCCATATTCTGGTTATCGTCTGTAGCAAACTTAAGTTTACTCATATCAATAGAGTTTCCGTTTGATATCGACAATATAGAACCACTAACGCTCAGCATCTGCGAATCAGTATTGTCCATATATTTAGACAGATCAACAGGTGTTGTCCCGTTTGTTATTGTGAGGCTATTATCTGTAAGTGTCAAATCCTGTGCATCGGTATTATCAAGATACTTAGCAAAATCTACTGTTGATGCATTACCTGATATAGACAATGTATTACCAGAGAAACTCAATGCCTGTGTATCTGTATTATCCATATACTTCGACAGATCAATTGTTGTTAATCCATTTGATATTGTAAGATTATTATCAGATAACTTCAGATCCTGCGCATCAGTATTATCAAGATACTTAGCAAAATCTACTGTTGATGCATTACCCGATATAGACAATGTATTACCAGAGAAACTCAATGCCTGAGTATCTGTATTATCCATATACTTCGACAGATCAATTGTTGTTAATCCATTTGATATTGTAAGATTATTATCAGATAACTTCAGATCCTGCGCATCAGTATTATCAAGATACTTAGCAAAATCTACTGTTGATGCATTACCAGATATAGACAATGTATTACCAGAGAAACTCAATGCCTGAGTATCTGTATTATCCATATATTTAGCCAGATCAACCGGAGCTGTACCGTTTGTTATT
>DKJY01000110.1 GCA_002454955.1 Bacteroidales bacterium UBA6680 | reverse complement strand
GTTTGTATATGCTAATGGAACACTTATAATAAGCAAAACGAACTTAACGGCAAAAGTAAATGATAGTAATATAACTTATGGTGATAATGTTCCATCTTTTACTATAGTCTATTCTGGCTTTAGAAACAGTGAAGATGCAACAGTTCTGGATGCATCTCCAACACTTAATTATACAGTAGATAACTCAAGTGGTGTTGGAATTTATGATGTTGAGGTTGTAGGTGGTTCTGATAATAATTACAATATAATCAGGAAGAGTGGTAAGTTTACTATAGAACGTAAGAAACTGTATATAATAGCAGATGATAAAAGTATGAATTATGGAGAGAAGGTTCCTGATCTTACCTATCAGGTATCCGGATTCTCAAGAAATGAATCATTGTCAGCATTAGGAAGTCTTCCAGATATCTCTACAGAAGGATCTTCAATAACAGATGTTGGTTCTTATGATATTATTGTAAAGAATGCATCATCAGATAATTACGAGTTAATATATCAGAAAGGAACGTTTGAGATAGTTAAATCACCGCAAACAATAATATTTAAATATTTTGAACAACAAAACTCTTCTGTGCAATCAGTTGATTTAGGAGCTTATAGTACTTCTGGTTTAAGTTTGTATTATAGCAGCTCTGATGAATCTATTGCGTCAATACAAAATAATACATTAGTATTACATAAGCCTGGTGAAGTTATTGTTACGGCATCTCAGGATGGAGATAATAACTTTCATCCTGCACAACCTATATCAAGAACTGTAGTTATTTTATCTGATATTACGTCTATTGATAATGTATCTGAACCTGCTAATTTGACAATAAATATGTGGCCAAATCCGGCAAAGGATATTGTGAATTTCATATTGCCTGAGGGAACTAATAGGTTATATATATATGATATTTCAGGTAAACTGATTTACACAGACTCTGTAACAAATCCTGAAAAAAGTGTTGATATATCTTCTCTATTATCCGGATTATACATTGTTAAAGCAGAAGCGAGAGGAGTTTTCGGAAGTATAAGATTAATAATTGAATAGGTGCCTCTGTTCAATTCATATAGGTTGCCTGTTATTTTTGCAGGCAACCTGTTTTATATTCTGGTTATTAGTATAAACAGGCAAATGGATATTAAAATAGTAGTAACTATAATAGCCCTTATAATATTCTTTTTTCTATCACTTTTTATATCAGTTTTTATCTTTAATTTAAGATCCATTAAATCCTCATCTGAGATATCAGAATGCCTAACACTATAGCTTCCGGCTATTCTTGTATCATCAATAAATTTCTGTCTGAAATCTTCTCTTTTCTGTTGTCGAATCTTTTTTTCAGCAGAATTATATTTTAATCTGCTTATCATATCCAAAATATGACCGTGGCTCATAATATCTAGTTCTATGGGATGAATAGTATTATATTTCTGTATATCCAAAATACAACAATTATTATTAAAATAATCATAATTGCTTTTGTCCCGAATAATCGTTTTCTAAGTTTAACCTGCTTTATAGTTGGAGCATTTAACATATCAAAGTATGCACCTAAAACTATATATGGAATTGCCGGAACAAGTAGAAAATTATGCTTAAGTGCTGCATATATATCCAGATTAAGAATACTATGTATTGCTCTTTGTGACCCGCAACCAGGGCATTTAAGACCTGTTAAACTAAGAAAAGGACATTTTGGAAAGTAATTTACATTAGAAGGATTAAACTTCTTATAAATAATAATTGCGGTAACAACTATTATTGAAATTACTCCCCACTTAATTATCTTTTTATAGTGTTGAAAGTATCCCTGCAAATCCAAGACCGAAAACAAATAAGAAATATAACAAATACAATAACGCAAAACTTAATCCAATCCAGAAACCTATCTTAGTCCATCTTCCGGCATCTTCTGAAGCTTTTTTTGCAGCCTCAATATTACCAGCATAGAATAGAGACTCTACTTTAGAGGCGAAAACAATTCCTACAATACCAAAAGGAAGACAGCATAAAATAGTTACAAGAATAGATTCAACAAGCCATGTCTTTGGAGGCATTTGGTTTGTGATATTCTGAGTTTGGTTAGGTGAAGCTTTTGGTGGTGGGGGAGTAGTATAAGTTTGTTCTCCAAATAGAATACTCATATCTGGTATTTCTCCGGCAGCTTTCCAATCTTCCATTGGATGAAACCAGACCTTTGTCTCTTTAGTAATCCCTTTATTTTTTAGCTCTTCAAGACTAAAAGGACCAAATTTTTCTGTACCATCTGTGTAGTAATAGTTACTCATAGTATATAGTTTAATGTCAAAAGTATTTTAATGTTGATATCTCACGAAATTAAGATAATATTTGATAACAAAAAATATGTTGAATAAGATTAGAGAGTAATATTGCGAAAGTTGATTTTGAATGGAGCCAATGACGAGATTTGAACTCGTGACCTCTTCCTTACCAAGGAAGCGCTCTACCCCTGAGCTACATCGGCGTTAGAGCGGGAGACGAGGTTCAAAC
>DKJY01000021.1 GCA_002454955.1 Bacteroidales bacterium UBA6680 | reverse complement strand
AACCTATCTTTCATCTGTTTATAATTGTTTTTTATTTGCCAGATGGAACTCGCATTTATAATCATCTCCGTGTGTGTGAATGACTATTCTCATGCTTCGTATGATTATAAATGCGAGTTCCATCTGACAACTAAAAAACAATTATAAACAGATAAACTAACACCATTATTTTGCTTAAAAAAATAGGTGATACCAGGTATCTGAAAAATATGCGCTGATAATTAATTATTTTATCTGATACAGGTTAGTGAGGTACAAGTTATAGCTAATCCGATACTGTTATAGATTAAAACAAGACTAAAACCCGAACCTTATTTGCAGGTAAGTTTTGCAAAACCTTATGTAAATTTATTTATCTAAAACGTGCTTAAGCCATATGGTCATTGAATCAATATAACCATCACAAAACTCCATAGACTCTAACCGCTCATTTGGTGCACCTGTTTTACATTTTAAAAGGCTATGGTTTCCATTTGGGAATGTTTTTACAGTAAGTATATCTTTATTCTTTGCTCCAATGGTTTTATTGTAAAGCAACAACGTCTTTTTCCAGTCAACAATAAAATCTTTCTCTCCCATTATAGCTAAAACGGGGCATTTAACCTCATTCAGAATTTTATCAAAATCAGATACCAATATTCTTATATTTGATTCTTTATCGCGTTTATAGGTCACTTTTAACGATCTCTGATAATCATCATAAAGACTCTTCGGAAATTCTCTGTCGATATTCATATAGGACATAAAGAACTCATTTTTTCTGAATGCTTGTTTCAATTTAAGATCAACATACTCCTTATATGTACCTCCATTTTCTATAAGTGCTTTCTGTTGAAGGTACTCTGACACAAATAATTTTGCTTTTGCCTCTGTTAATCCTGCAAAAACTAAATCGGACTTAAGTTTATACGGATAGCTATTAAGACCATCTGTACCACTTACCGATATCCAGAAAGCAATTGAAGGATATTCCTGTATTACCAACGGACAGATGTATCCAGCACGGCTAATACCCCATAAACCTATCTTGTCGGAACCGGGAATATCTCTACGTTTTAATTCATTAATGGCTGATATAATCTCTTTTGCGCTGTTATATACAGATTGTTCATGATTATATTTCCCCTGACTATCTCCACAACCTGTTTTATCATAACGAAATGTTGCCAGACCAAGCTCTCCAAAATTTTTATAGAGCGAATCATAATACCAGAATTTTTTATTAAAACTGGTCTTCCCATGTCCGGGAACTATAATTACAATTCCAACAGGTTCTGTATTTTTTGGCACATCTATATAACCAGAGAGTTTTTTACCTTCAAATACAAAGTTTAATGTATCAGTTTTAAGTTCTTTCTGACCAAACAGGAGAGTAATGTTTAAGATAGAACAGATTAACGACAGGTATACTACTTTTCTCATTTGTTTAGATCTATTTTTCATTTGTAATACGGAGCTAGTATAATAATCAGCCACATGTATTTGAAAAGATTTTACAGATACTCATTTCTTATCTGTATTAAATCTCAAGTTAGTACTGTTTTATATAACACAGCAGCAACATCTTCTTTAAACAGCTATGAATTAACCAGCTTAATCAATTCACATCTATGTCCGTTCATTTATAATCTCTTTAATATTATAAAGATTCACGTCTTTAAAGTAGTTATTTTCATCAATCTTTTCAAACTCAATAATTATTCTCATTCTTTGTTTTATCTATAGTGTTTATAATACACTTCACTTAGATAATCATGAAAACCCCATCCTATATCTACAGTTTCTTCAACTAAACTATATGCTCTATTTTTAAACTTTTCAAAAACACGTTCTTTTTCGGCTATTTTCAAAGCTTTATCATATGTATTTTCAATACTTGTATAGAAGTTTTCGTCAATATCTCCATATTCATTAGTAAATTCAACTCCACATTCAGCATAATATAGGAGTAAATCAACCAAGCTTTCTTCTGATGTTCCAAGTTTTTTAAAATCGTTAATCGCTTTTCTTGAGATGGATAATTTTAATGCAAACCCACGCTTAGGAAAGAATCCTTCTCTCACCATTTCTTTATACTTTTTCAGTATTTCTTCTTCATTTGGATTTAAATAGAAATCAAAATACTCTTTAACTGGTTTAAACTTCTTATAAAGTTCCGAAATGTGTTTTATCAAAGTCTCTTTGTCCTGTTTGTTTAATTCCGATTTTACTTCACGTAAACCCATAGTTTTTTATCATTAAAAAATATTATAAATTCAATCACATTGGTATTATAATTACAGTGTTTATTGTTCACTCTTTATAAATCAACCGCTCAGTAAGTTTTTCTCTTTAATCTTACTCAGAATAAATCTACCTTCGTCTTCATCCAGTCCGTTTGCTATTTTTATTGTTTTAGATCCATAATCAAACCTAAATATTCCTTTTCTTTCAATTCTAAATCTAATTTAAAAATTAATATGTTTATCTATGCTCTGTTATTATACCACTAATATGCTTGTTTCGTAGTATATAACAAAATGGAATCTATATATCATAAGCAAATATATTAAAATATGTTATCGACCCTATTAGAATATACAAATATCAAATGTAAACTTCTTTGAATACGCACAGTAACGCATTGTCATTATCTTATTAGTTTATACATCAATCTACATTATAATTTATAACTGATCATTAACAATTTATCATTACAAAATCCGCTATTTATGGATTATAGACAATTCAAAAACAAATTTTAACTGTCGCTAAATCAAAAAAACTAAATTTGCATCTTCAAAAACTTCATAGTATGATTGTAGATACAAAAGGACAGTTGTGTCCTAAACCACTTATATTAACAAGAAAGGCTATTAAAGAGGCTGCTCCGGGAACAGAGATTCAGGTTATTTGTGATAACGATATAGCATTTAAGAATGTCTGCTCATACCTGAACGATCAGAATATTGAGATTAATGCCGAGTCTGATAACAATATATTCAGAATAAACTTTAATACATCGGGTAATGCCCCTGCTCCTATAATTACAGAGGAGTACTGTCCGGTACCTGAAAAACCAGATGCAGGTAATAGTGTTATTACTATAAAGAGTAATAAGATGGGCGAAGGCGATCCTGATCTGGGTGAGATTCTTATAAAGGCTTTTGTAAATACTATACAAGAGCTTGATAAGCAGCCATCGCACATTATATTATACAACTCAGGGGTAAAGCTTACTACAGCCAACTCCGGGGTTACCGATGCTCTAAAGGAGTTAGAGAACAATGGGGTTAAGATTGTGGTATGCGGAACCTGTATAGATTTTTATGACATAAAAGATAAGGTTCAGGTAGGAACTGTATCTAATATGTATACAATATCAGATATTATGAACAGAGCCGATAAAATAATTGTTCCGTAGATGAATATAGAGCACCTTACATATTTTGATAATAGCAGCACCTCTTTTCCAAAACACCAGAGTGTTGCCAAAGCAATGTCGCACTATCTTAACTGTATAGGCGGAACCTATGGCAGGTCATTCTACAAACGAAGCATTGAGGCATCTGCTATTATTGAAGATACCCGGGATAAACTTGCTGAATTAATGCATATTGACAATCCAGAAAATATTGTACTATGCAACAACGCCACACAAGCTATCAATACTGTTTTAAAAGGCTTTCTTAAAAGCGGAGATCATGTATTGGTAAGTCCTCTTGAACATAATGCCGTGATGCGTCCGTTAAAGAGATTGGCCAATAACATTAATATATCGTGGAGTACTCTTCCTGCTAATAGTGATGGCCTGATATTGGTTGATGAGATACAGAACCATATTACAGACAGAACAAAACTTATTATTGTAAACCATGTAAGTAATGTAAACGGTGTTATACAGCCTGTTAAACAGATAAAAGGTGCTGCTCCTGATATAGCTCTATTGGTTGATGGTGCGCAGTCGGTAGGAAAAGAGCAACTAAAGTGTGATATGTGGAGTATTGACTTTGCAGTATTCACCGGGCACAAAGCAATTGGCGGACCTACAGGTACAGGTGGTGTTTACATTAAGAATATTAATACAACAGATACACTCATTGAGGGTGGCACCGGGAGTAATTCTGAGGATATTGTTATGCCCGATTATGCACCTGATAAGTTTATGGCTGGTACTCCAAACATGGTGGGTTTTGCCGGTCTGTTTGCTGCTCTGAACAACCCGTTAGTATATAACCATACACAAGCAGATTTAACAGATCTTATTGAGAGAGTAAAATCTTTAGATGGAGTAGAAGTTATATGTGCAAATAAACCGGAGAATCAATCATCGTTATTCTCAATTACACATAATAGCATGAATAGTTCTGCAATATCTGCTGAACTATATAGTAGATTTGGAGTTGAGACACGAGCAGGTTTACACTGTGCTCCTATGGCACACAAATATCTGAACACGGACAATACAGGATCGTGCAGATTTTCGTTATCGCCACTACACACTACCAGCGATCTTGAATATCTGTACAGGGCAATAAAGGATGTTGTTAAATGAGACGTGAGTATTTTGTATTCAGATCTACCAGAGATGCAATAAAGAGCGATAGAATACTGGGCAAAACAGATATAAAATACTCTGTTGTTCCTGTACCTAAAGAGATATCAGCAGAGTGTGGTATGAGTATTACCACAGCTACAGAGAATATAGAGAGAATTATAGATACACTCACAGAGAATAGTATATCGCACAGACATATTACGTTATAATTAAGTATTAAATGAATAGTAAAAATAAATTTGACCTGATGTCAACAGTTGAGTATGGCGGATGCTCTGCAAAGATACCACCCAAGGTACTCTCTAAGATTCTTGAACATATACCAAAACCAGACAATGCTAATATATTAGTTGATATAGAGACACATGACGATGCCGGTGTATATAAACTAAACGATGATACTGCTCTTATATATACAACAGATTTCTTTCCTCCGGTATGTTCTGATGCGTATGAGTTTGGAGAGATTGCAGCATCAAATGCGCTTAGCGATGTTTATGCTATGGGCGGAACACCATTAATGGCTCTTAACCTGATGATGTTCTCATCTGAGAAGATCCCAATGGAGTCGTTTGCTGATATTATAAAGGGTGGTCAGGCTAAAACATCAGAAGCCGGAGCTGTTATTCTTGGTGGTCATACAATTGAGGACTATCCGCCCAAATATGGTTTAGCCGTTGTTGGTACTGTTCATCCTGACAAACTTATAACAAATGCTGGGGCAAAACCAGGAGACAAACTTATACTTACAAAACCTATAGGTACTGGTGTAATAACCACAGCCAAAAGGATTGATATGATTGATGATTCCACGTATCAGCAAGCTCTTGATCAGATGAAACTGTTAAATAGAAAAGGAGCTGAGCTTATGCAGAGATATAGTGCAAATGCATGTACCGATATCACAGGTTTTGGATTATTAGGACACACTATAGAGATGGCTGAGGCAAGTAATGTTACTGTGATAATAGATAGTAATAGTATACCTGTTCTTAATAATGCAGAGGCACTACTTGACGAAGGGTGTATTCCCGGAGCAATATTCAGAAACAGAGAGTATATTGAGGATAAAGTAACTATTGCAGAGGGGGTAAGTTATAACAGACAGCTTATATCAAACGATGCTCAAACATCGGGAGGACTTTTAATATCTGTTCCGGCAGAGAATGCAAATAATCTTCTGACCGATATCCTTGAATCTGGACTTCACCCAATGGCTAATATTATTGGTGAGGTAATTGATAAGGGTGATAAATCTGCTATATTAAAATAATACTATATATCTATTGTCTGTAATATAGAGTAGTATTATTGCAGGCAACAGATATATACCAACATATAACTGCTGGTAAGGCCGTTCAGTCTGCTGAACATTACAATTATCAATCTGTTTATTGAGTAAATTATTACTAATATGACAATCAAAAACAGATTACAATATGCAAGCAGCCCATACCTGAAGCAACATGAAAACAATCCTGTAGATTGGTATGAATGGGGCGATGAGGCTCTTAACAAAGCTTTAAACGAGAACAGACCAATAATTGTAAGTATAGGATATGCTGCATGTCACTGGTGTCATGTAATGGCACATGAATCGTTTGAGGACGATGCTGTTGCAGAGTATATGAACAGTAACTTTATATGCATTAAAGTAGATAGAGAGGAACGTCCGGATATCGATAATCTGTATATGGATGCTGCACATCTTACAACAGGCAGAGGCGGATGGCCTCTTAATGCCTTTGCGCTACCCGATGGTAAACCTTTTTATGCAGCAACATATTTCCCCAAGGAGAATTGGCTTGCTCTAATGAAGCAGATTGTTGACATACACAAAACCACTCCTGACAAACTTATAGATCAGGCAACCGAAGTGGCAAAAGGTATTGCCGAGACAAATGTTGTAA
The DNA here is from genome assembly GCA_002454955.1 of Bacteroidales bacterium UBA6680. Classification (GTDB taxonomy): domain Bacteria; phylum Bacteroidota; class Bacteroidia; order Bacteroidales; family UBA6680; genus UBA6680. Next base: position 63,511 of record DKJY01000021.1, on the reverse strand, counting down.
AGACACCGGAAGACATCACTGCAAACAGAAGCAGAGGGTATTACAGATCGCTGTTTGATAACTATTCAAAAGGTATAGATTATACAAATGGTGGTTTTAACAGCACGCCTAAATTCCCATTACCTGTTGGTATTGAATTTCTGTTACAGTATCAGTTCTTTACAAACAATACAAAAGCATTAGTTGGTGCTGAAACTGCACTTACAAAGATGGCTTCAGGTGGTATATACGACCATATTGGAGGAGGGTTCTGCCGATATTCAACAGATGATATATGGAAGGTTCCTCATTTTGAGAAGATGCTTTATGATAATGCTCAACTAATAAGTCTCTATTCAAAACTGTACCAGATAACCGGAAACAGAAAGTATCTGACCGTTGTTGAGCAGACATCTGAATTTTTGCAAACAGAGATGTTAAGTAATGAGGGATTATTCTATTCATCGCTTGATGCAGATACCGAAGGTGTTGAATGGAAGTTCTATATATGGAAAAAGAGTGATCTACTCAGATTTATAGATCTTGAGCACGCAGATACCATATGTAACTATTATAACATAACAGATAAGGGTAACTGGGAACATGGCAGTAATGTTCTGCATGCTTATGATGGTGCAGATAAGTTTGCCGAAAAGAACGGAATAAACAAAGTTCTGTTTAGAGATATTATTGGCAAGTTTAGAGAGAGGGTATATACTGAACGTAACAAACGAATAAAACCGGGTGTTGATGATAAGATAATAACAGCATGGAATGCTCTGGCTATTAAAGGATATACCGATGCATACAGAGCAACATCAGATTCAAAGTATCTGGATATAGCTATAAAGAACGCCAGATTCATACAGCAGAACATGACTGGTAGTAATGGCAGACTAAACCGTATATACAAAGATTCTAAGATTACCGTTAATGCATTTCTGGACGACTATGCATTCCTGACAGAGGCTTTTATATCGTTATATGAGGTAACTTTTAATAAGGAATGGATAGATAATGCAAAGATAATTACAGAGTACTGTATAGATCACTTTTATAATAAGGAGTCGGGGCTATTCTATTATACATCTGATGAAGATAATGAGATAGTAGTCAGGAAGCAGGATATGACAGATAATGTAATGCCTGCATCAAATTCTGTAATGGCAGATAATCTGTTCAGGTTATCGTATATATATAAAAGCAGTAGTTATTACAATATGGCTATGCGTATGCTTGCCATAGTAGAGAATACGTTAATTAACGGAGGTGCATACTACGCCAAATGGGCAATGCTTTTAGGTAATGCGTCATTTACACCAATTGAGATCTCTGTTATTGGTAAAGATTCAAACAAACTCCGCAACAGTATTATGCAGATATATATGCCAAATGTGATATTTACAGGAGGTACATCTGAGAATGTCCCTTTGCTAAAAGACAGGTATGTAACAGGTAAAACTGTTGTATATATCTGCAATAACAATAGCTGTTCTAAGCCACTTCAAAGTCTGAACGAGGTATTATCTGAACTGGAGAGAATAACATAAATATCTGGTTTAAAGACAATATATACAGAAAGAGCCAAATGAGTTACAATAACATTTGGCTCTTTATATATTACCTCATTTTAACTATATTTCAGACATCATTTAAATAATGATATCCATGAACAATAGATAACCGGATTTTTAGAATCTGATATTATTAAATACGCAAACAGTACCTCCGCAAATGAGGTTATAACATATGGTGAGACCCTGCCAGATCAGTTTTTCTATATAGTAGATATTATAGATAAACGAATTGTATACCTGTCTGATAACTTTAAAGTTATTACAGGTATTGATAACAACAAGATAACATTTAGCAGGCTAAGATCTATGATTCATCCGGACGACTGCAAAGTAATATCAAGAGATATAAGAAAACTATACAGCAAGATACGTATCTCTGATTGTAATCCGGGTTTTGATATTCTGAGATTAAACTATAGGTTAAGAGTAAAAGATGGCAGCTATATAAAGATACTAACGCACTCGTTATTAATACTACCAGACAAAGGAGGAGACAATTATATATGTAAAAACATATGTACAAACATTACACATATAAAGAACGATAATAATATAAACATTATACTATATTATAAGCAGGGGGAGATATACAATACTGTTTACAGAGGATTAAATCATAACGTACAGTTATTATCAAAAAGGGAGAAAGAGATATACAACTTGTTGTGTCAGGGAATGTGCAGCAATTCTATTGCCGATATACTTTTTATTAGTAAACATACAGTAGATACACACAGAAGAAAGATAATTAAGAAGTTAGATCTTACAAATACAACATCACTAATAGTAAATACGTTTTAGTGGCCGTAAACAGATATCTACGACCACATGAACCACACCGAAAACTAGCTAATACTAAGCTTTAATGTTACCTCATATTTAGCAAATATATTTTTAAACAGAAATGTTTTACCACCCGACACATCAGCAAATTCTGACAGATTATTCTTTGTAAATCGTTTTACCTCTAATATATCGTCGCGCTTAACCTGAATAAACAGGTCTTTAAAGAATCCCGGAAGGGCTTTAGTTATAAGCTTAAGCAGTGCCGATTTATAATCTATCATACCTATTAAGTCAATAGTGCCTGCCTCTTGCACTATTATACTCTTAAGATTTTCCCATATGTCAATATTTCCAATCTCTTTAGTACACTCACCCGATGCAAAACAGTTATATATATCACCATCATCTTTCTCTATAAGATGAAGAATAAGCAGAAAGTCATCACCAAATGTAAAATCAAAATCCTCCTTAAGCAGTTTCTCATAGCCCCCAGAGAACTTATTTACCGATGTAGCAAATGACCTGATCCCTATATCGGGCTGTAGATCATTAGCAACCTCTTTTATAGGAACAAAAACCCCGGCACAATATATCTCATCACGACTTATCTCAATACTGGTACGTAAACATCTAATTTTTTCAATTGACAAGTTAAGGTTATTCATTTTATGTAAATTTTGATTAAGTAATTGATTGGGAGCTCCACTATAAATATTATTTAACCGTTAAATATTTGATATGTATAAAAGAAGCAAATAGTAACTACAAAAAAAATACTCAATAGTGAGTATTTTTATTTTCTTCCGCATCAGAACATATACAGATAAACAACTTATAGACAAAATTATAACACTTGGTATAATAGACTTTTAATATGTATATGTAAAAAGTAGTTTAAATTTTCACATACATATAATAAATAGCAAATACAAAAACGTTACAGTCATTATATTGCTATATTTATATGTAATTATTACTGGCTGTACATAGAGAAATGATTATACAAAAAACCAAATCTAAACGCATGAAAATATACTGTATTAGCGGATTAGGTGCAGATACAAGAGTATTCAAATACCTCTCTCTGAACTATGAAATTGTACCTGTCAGCTGGATAAAACCAATAGAGAACGAGTCTATAAAGGATTACTCCGTCAGATTATCAGAGACTATTAATACTAATGAAGATTTTGGTCTGCTTGGCGTAAGTTTTGGCGGTTTTATTGCAACAGAGATTAGCAAACGTTTAAAGCCCAAAGTAACAATATTAATATCATCGGCCGAAACCAGAGATGAACTCAGTCCGTTCCTGAAGTTTATGGGTAGTTTAGGGATATTTAATATTATACCACAAAGGTTTATAATGCCACCAAAAATAATTACTCATAGAATGTTTGGTACAAGCAGAAAAGAGCTTCTTAACAGTATTATTAAAGATACAGATCTTAATTTTGCGAAATGGGCTGTTGGTGCTCTTGCTAACTGGAGCAATAAGACATCTTTGAAGAATGTATTAAAGATTAGTGGCTCTGACGATAAGATGATCCCTCCACGACGATCGAGAAATGTTGATATAATAAATGGAGGAGGACATTTTATAATAGTTGACAGAGCCAACGAGGTAAGCTGTATAATTAACAGGTATGTATCAAAGTTATATACAAATAATACAGAACCTGATAACGATATTAATAGTAAAACAGGCTAATACAGTATCAGAACTGTTTAAGATAGTTCTCAAAACTAATATCTGACTCGTATAGTATCTTTTTACGCAGTCTGTATTTTGTTACCTTAACACTATCTGTTGATTGGTTAAGAACAAGTGCTATCTCTTTATTAGACATTCCTAATCTGATAAACGAACAGAGCCTTACATCTGTTTGAGTAAGGTTTGGGTGTTTTGTTATAAGGTTTCTGTCAAACTCTTTATACACTCTAGAGAACGACAGGTTAAAACGATACCAACTATCTTCGTTTCCACTCCGTTCAATCTCATTCCTCACTGTAATAAGTTCTTTTTTAGCCTTCTCCGGATTAATATCGATAATATCTTTTATCTTCTCTATTCGTTTAGAGACTCTTGAGATAAACTCATGGTTTTTTACTAAAAAGAGTGAACTCTCTGTAATCTCCTGATCTTTATGATTTACAATCTGCTCATAGTAGCTTTTAGTAAGCAGTGCTGATTTTGTGCGGGCAATGAGCTCTATTGGCTCTATTGGTTTACGAATATAATCAACAGCCCCTGAACCAAGTGCTCTGTTAAGGCTATCGGCTGTAAGCATAACTCCGGTAACAACTATTACCGGAATATCTTTTGTATCATTATCTCTCTTTAAATGATCTATTAAATCTAATCCCGACATTCCCGGCATATCCCAATCTGTTATAATAAGATCAGCATGTACCTCTTTGGCAATATCTAAAACCATTATCGGATTATTTGTCTGGTATGTGATACAATCTGGTAAGAATGTCTCAAATATCGACACCATTGTCTTTATCTCCTCAATAGAATCATCTACTAATAATATTCTATAACTCTTCATACAGCATGTCAATATTATAATTAAAAACAGTTACAGCAATTATATTTATGCTGTATTGCAACATACTAAATAATTATTCAACCATGCAACATATATACTACTTAAAGTCTATCAGCTTTGCAAACATAATATCATCGCAATTATAAACGGCTTTATCAACCATATCGCGCCACATTATGATACCTTCGCTTTTATTATCAATGGCTCGCAATACATTGTTGATATCCCATATCTGAAATATCTTATAACTCTTAAGTTTATCGCAGAATGGTTTCAGATACTCTATATCTGAGTTGCTCAGGTCATACGCCTGAATACCTGTATTATATACGGCATTATTACTCTTATCCTTAATAACATTATTGAGCACTATAATAAACGTGGCACCTTGCTTCTCTCCGGATTCAACACTAATTGTTCCGTTATGTGCCTCTACAGCCATTTTGCAAAATGTAAGTCCAAGTCCTACAGAGCCTCTGTTGCGGTTACTACTATTTGTTCCCTGAACAAATCTATCAAATACCGACTCTTTCATACTATCAGGTATTCCCTCTCCGTTGTCAGCAACCGATAATAATAACGATTTGTTACTATCTTGTTTAGCACATACAGTTACTGTACTACCAACAGGAGAGAACTTTATTGCGTTTGACATAAGGTTAATAAGAACCCTATCTAAAATCACAGTATCAACAGATACAATATATCCCTCTTTAATATCAATATTAATAGTTATACTCCTCTTACTTGCAAGCAGTGCTACCTGACTAATCGAGTTATTAACAATATCGGTAATCTCTGCATCTGATTCTACAATCTTGATATCGGTACTTTTATATTTGTATACATCAAGAACATTATCTACCAGGTTATTTATTGATAAAGCAGATTGCTTAATAAGGTTGCTCCTCTCCTTTCCGTCAGCTATTACATCGGCATTTAATATTGTGCTTAACGGTGTCTTAAGATCATGTACAACCATACCAGACATATCATCCTTAAATTGCGACAACAATTGTAGCTTTCTGTTTGCCCTCTGTTTCTGTACATATAATATATATATTGTAACCATCAGCAATATAAGAACCGACAATCCAATAATCAATATATTCTTTGACCTTCTCTCATTATCAATAACTCTTTTCTGAATATCAATATCCTTACGCTGCTGCTCTATATGTTGCTCCTTTTGTAATGTCTCATATTTAACCTGCAAATCAGAGACAACCTTATCACGATTAACTGAAGACAACGAATCCTTAATTAACAGTAGATCACTGGCATATTTAAGAGCCTTGTCGCTATCACCTCTTCGTTTATAGAGGTTATACATAATCTCATAGCTATCTTTTTTCCAATGCAACATACCTGTACTATCTGCCAGAGCTCTCATCTTTGTTCCAAATTGCATAGCTTTTTTGGCTAATAGCTGTCTATTACCAATACCTTTATCAATCTTAAGTATATTTAACTCTGCCAGATTAGAGAATGAATAAAACAGAGGGCGCTTTGCATTATTATATGATAGCAGCGATACAGCATTAAGATAACTCTTCTCTGCTTTGTCAAGATTATCTTCATGCAGATATATATCTCCCAATTTGTTATAGTATCTTGCTATTGAGATTTTATCATCAAGTTGTTTGTATATTATATGTGCTCTCTCAAGATAAAACATGGCTGAGTCATATCTGCCCATATCAACATATACATCGGCAATATTTTTATTACATGTAGCCACAACACTTCTCTCTTTATCTATATTGGTAAGGTTAAGAGCCTTTTTATACTGCTCAATACTCTTCTCATATTTTTTTTGTTGGTAATAATTAAGCCCAATATTCAGATGAGTAAAGTTAATTGTTCTATCACCAATTGCCTCTTTATATCCAAGTGCCTTATACTGATATATATTAGATTTCTCATACTGTCCGGTATAATAATATTGTAGTCCAAGATTATTATATATCATCCCAAGCCTTTTGTTATCTCCAAGTTTTGTGCTTAACTCTACAGCATTTATAAAACATGTTATCGACTTTGCAAAATCCTCAAAATAACAATAGAATATACCCATATTATAATATGTATCTGCAACTCCCTTATCATTAGCAGCCTCTTTATATAGTTTCAAACCTTTGTCAAGATAGTCTAAAGACTCTCTTGAGTTAAGGCTGTATCTATATGCAAATCCGATATTAACCAGAACCTTAGCTTGCTCATCTATCCAACTGTTTCTTTCAGATATATCAAGTGCTGTGTTGTAGTAGTGCATTGCTGAGTCAAAATTCACACTCTCAGTTCTCATACCCTTTTTAAGATACAGTTTTATCAGTGCAGAATCTCTGCTATCATCACTATGATATATATCTTGTTGTGAATTGGGTGTTGCGTATATAAGTATTGGTAACACAATAGCTGTTACCATACACAATGTATATCTAATGGCTTTCATTTGGAGTTGTATTAAATTATTGCTTTAAAAATATATAACTTATTATTAAAATAGCTAATAATAAACCAAAACCTATCTCATACAGTGATTATAAAAAGAAGACTACTTTATAAACTTATCAAAATACTTCTCATTAAGGATATGCTGAGTAACAAAGGTTCCGTTGTTAAATATTCCATAGTTTGTATACGGAACAAAATGGTTCTGAGCCTTCTCCCTACTATCAATCTTTATTACAGATACTTTATGTCCCTTCTCTGAAGCAATAACCTCCAGAAGATTAACATAGTACTCTGTAAACGGACAACCATTTGTGTAGTATATAGCTAATCCATCGGTTATATCACATACTCCATCTTTTGCACAATCTTTTATTTTCGGAGTTGGGGCATCATCTTTTAATTTCAGATACCAAAGCTCAAAGTATGGGTCAGAACTATCACACAGTTCAAACCCCTGCATCTTAAAGAATTTTTTATCCGATAAAAATGGCTGCTTTTTTGTTGATGTAACAGCAACAATACCATTCATACCTTTAGCATCGTTTATACACTCTTGCAAAAGACTCTTTCCGTTTCCCTCGCCCTTATATTTACCGGAAACCCAGAAACAGTTAATAAACATATATCCGGGAGCATGAACAGGAGCCCAGGCTTTTTCTGCCGGACAATACTCTATAAAAACTTTTCCTCTTACATCAAGTTTCTTAAATACAAAACCATCATCAATCTGTTGTTTTATCCACTCCTTTTTGGCTAGATATCCCTCTTTACATTTCTTATCTGATATTGCACAACATATATGCTCTTCATCAATATTTTCGTGGGTAAGTGTAATAATTTTTTCCATAGATATTTGCCTGTTATTTAACGTACAAAATACAAAATTATTCATTCTACAAACACCTATGCAGTCAATAAATAGTACACTTACACAATAAAAACGAAAAAAAATAGATTTATATCATGTGTTTAGTCCTGAACATACAATTGCTCTTTATTTACATAAAATAGAATTTACGCATATAAAATAACCACCTGTGTCCTGATATTTATCATGGCAACATAATGCAATATTTATATAAAAAAAAGAATTTATAATTTATGAAGAAATTAACTGTTACTCTGACATTTGTACTCTATTGCATAACCTCTCTATTTGCAACCGACACAATATACGTTAAGATAAACCTTAAAAAATTAGTCGACAAGAAACTAAAGATTGAAGTTAATAACAACAAAGAAACTTCAGGACATTACTACTTTCCAAAATCGATATATGGTACCTATAATCATCAAAACGCAGGATCTAAATGTAACAGTTTCAGAACAAGTAAAGGTGTGGATATAATAAAAGAGGATATAAATTCGGTTAAAATTCCACAGTGTACATCTTTTGAATATTATAGTAATTTCAATAAATGGGATTATCTATCGCCGGAAGGTTCTGTGGCTATAAAAGATTCGGTATTTGTATTTAACTGGTACTCTATTATCGGTTACTTTAACAATACAGATAAAACTCCTTATTCCATAGAGATTATAAAACCTGAATGTTTAAAACCATATAGCACATTAGAACACAAAGAAGCTAATGACAGCACCTTAACACTATACGCATCAAATTACGACGAGTTGATAGATAAACCACTGATGATGTTTAAAAGTGGGGTAAAGACCAAACAGTTCACTTGCAACTCTAAAACATTTAATATTGTAAGCTTTTCAAGTACAGATGAGAACCCTGTTGATTCAATATATAACGATCTTAAAAGAACAGTTGAGATAGCAACAAAGTACCTTAGGTATCCAAATAAAGAGTATACATTCTTTATATATGCTACTAAAAACAAGACCACACATAGTGCATTAGAACACAAAGATAACTCTGTGAATACCATTAATATGAATAGGATGTTTACACAAACGTATTCCATTCTGTACTCAATGATGATTCACGAATTTATACATGCATGCTATTTGCCTCTTGTTGTGAGAAGTAACGTAATTGAGAACTTTGATTACCAAAACCCAAAATGCGATGAACACCTTTGGCTATACGAAGGAGTTACAGAGTATCTTACGCAAAAGGTAAAATATACATCAGGTTATTATACAAAGAGCGAGTTTATAAAAGAGATGTATAATAAATATGCTGAAGATAAGATGAATAAAAGAAACTTTATTCGTCTCAGAAATGCATCTTTAACAAAACTTAGTAAAGATATATACTCATGGTACGGAAGAAGAAATTACGGAACAGTATATAACAGAGGTGCTCTTGTTGCTATGATGCTTGATATTGAAATTATAAAGAGTAGTAACGGAGAGAAAAACCTTTTTGACATTGTTGAAATACTAAGAGACAGATATACCCACAAGAGCTTTGATAGTAAAGATATTATTAATGAGATAAACTCTATTGTAAATGTTGAACGTATAATATCAAGATATATAAGAGGAAGAAAAAATATTAATCCGAAATATATATTTGGCGTTTTAGGATATAATGTTCTTAACAAAAAAGAAGAGAAAAGTTACTACTATGTAAAGATAAAATCTGTTAAATACATTAAAACCAAATATGGAAATGGCATGGTAATTTCAAAAAGCGATATTAATAAGGCCTTTGGTAAGAAAGAGTTGACTATTCTAAAGATTAACAACAAAGCTAACCCAACATTAGAGGATATTCATATAAGTGCATCAAAGATGAATCTAACAATATTACGTAATGGTAAAATAGAGAGTATTACATTCAATAAGCTACTAAGAAGAACTAAGTCCAAACATGTTAAGATATTGAAAAATAGTAACAATAAAAACGATATGGTAGCTAATAGGTTCTGGGGACAAACTTTATAACTCTTTTTATGTTATAACTATTGAAATAACAAAAATATTGAATAACTTGTAATTAAACATTAAACTCAATTATATGATCTCAATAGTTAGAATACTATCTATTACTGCACTATACGCACTAATAACTATAGGCAATGTAAGTGCTCAGGACTGGAAGAAGATGCAGGCAGAGGACTTAAACATTAACACTATACAAGACAATATAAAATACGAGTTTAAAGGGCGATCATTCAGTAAACATATTGATAGAAAAAACTATAGCAGAGCATATAAACAATTTAAAAGGTGGGAATATTATTGGGAGAACAGAGTATTAAGCAATGGCTCTTTCCAAAATCCAATGCATACGTATAATGAGTGGATTAAATACAAGGCAAATCAGAGTAGGAGTACAACATCTGAAAGCTGGACATCACTTGGTCCATCTACAATTCCGGAATCAACATCTACTTTCTATGCAGGACTGGGCAGAATAAATGTTGTAGAGTTTAATCCGTCTGACTCTGATATAATATGGATAGGTACACCGGCGGGAGGTTTATGGAAATCTACCGATGCCGGTCAGTCGTGGGCTGTAAAAGGTAATGATATTCCGAATCTTGGTGTGTCTGATATAGCAATTGATGCAAACAATACAGATATAATGTATCTAGCTACAGGAGATTACGATGGTCAGCACAATAACTCTCTTGGTATTTTTAAATCAGTTGATGGTGGAGAGACATGGACAACAACGGGGCTTAATTATAATGTTACCAGCTCTAGACAGATTGCTCATGTAATTATAGACCCCTCTAATAGTAATAATGTGTTCGCCACAACATCAAATGGCATATATAAATCTACTGATAAAGGATCCACATGGACAGTAAAGACATCTACAACCTTCTTTAACGATATAATGTACAAACCAGGCAGTACAACAATTATGTACGCCTCTACCCAATCAGGCGATGTATATAAATCGTCAGATAATGGCGAAACATGGCAGGATATTACAGGAGACTCTTTTGAGACAAGCAGAATTGACCTTGCTGTAACAGCAGATGACCCTGAGATTCTGGTAGCAATAGGTAGTAGCAATGGGTACAGGTCAACCAACGGAGGTACAACATGGAACGATATGGATATACCTGCACAGTTTGAAACACAAGGTGGGTATAACCAGACAATAATAATAGCACCTAACAACAAAGACTTGATGATTCTTGGTGGTGTTGATGGCTGGCGATCGAAGATAGTTGACAGTAACCTTACATGGGAGAAATACTTGGATGGTTACTGGGTTGCCGGCAACCCTTTCTTCTATGTACATTCTGACCATCACGATCTTAAGTTTCTGCCAGGAAGTAACTCTATACTATTCTCAGCAAATGATGGTGGTCTCTTTAAGGGCGATATAACAACAGACAACAGCTGGGAGGATCTGTCAAATGGATTAGCAATTACACAATACTACAAATTAGCTGTAACACCTAAAAACAGTAATCTGGTTATGGGTGGAGCACAAGACAACGATATTACTCAGTACGATGGAACCAAATGGCACAACAGAAACTACGGATCTGATGGCGTTGAAACTGTATGGGATTACTCAAATGAGAATATAGCATACACATGTAGTCAGAATGGCTTTGTGAATAGAACACTCGACGGATGGGCTACACCAGCAATAGCTCTGAATACACCAAGCGGAGCTGCATTTGTTTGGCCTCTTGAGATACACCCAACAAATCCTGAGATACTATTTGGCGGGTTTTCTAACATATATAAAAGTGCCGACAAAGGCGATAACTGGCAATCGCTTGCATCACCTACAAACGGAAGTATAAAGGTTATTGCTGTATCGCCATCTGACGCTAAATATATATACTGCTCAAGCGGATTTAAACTATTTGCAACAAAAGACAATGGAAAAACATGGTCTACAATTACAAAGCCAACATCAGGAACAATAACCAGTATTGCAGTTAATGCAGTAAGACCTGAAGAGTTCTATATCGCCTTTGGTGGTTATGTTGACGGATCTAAAGTATACAAATCTATAGACTTCGGTAGTACATGGACTAACATAACAGGATCGTTACCAAATATCCCTGTAAATAAAATTATATACGAAACAGGAAGTGATAACGAGTTATATATTGGTACTGACCTTGGTGTATATTACAAAGATGGGGACTCCTCTGGCTGGGTATCATTCAATAACGGGTTACCAAATGTAATTGTTAACGATCTTGAGATTCTTTACGCTGCAGGAAAACTAAGAGCAGCAACATTTGGCAGAGGCATATGGGAGACTACCATAACCGCTGATTCTAATGGAGATCTTAAACCAGGAGATGATGATGACGACGACAATGGTGGTGATCCGAATAACATAAGCGGTAACAACAATATAATGTTTAATGTATACCCAACGCCTACAACTGGTATGTTAAACATCTCATTGCCCAATAACAGATCAGAGTACAGTGTAATAATATACAACTCTATTGGTGGTGTTGTATATAGCAATAAGATAAACGGAACACACAAAATAGTAGATCTAACAAACTATGTAAACGGAGTATATATAGTCTCTCTGTCCGACGGAAAAAACAGATCGGTTAAGAAGATTGTAAAAACCAGATTCTAAACATCTAAAACAGAACAGTAATGAGATACACAAAAGCCGTTGTTTATATTCTTTGTATAATATTACTATTATCATGCTCAACAACGCTAAAGGTAATAGATTCAGAAAAGAGTACTATTGTTGCCGGACGCGAGGGGGTGAAGAGTAAAGACAGGTATACATTAACAGTAAAAAACAGATGTAAAAAAGATGTTACAATAAAAGAGATTATTGTATGCCGTAATAACAGATACTATAATATGGCATTTGACATTACAATCGAAGGTAAAACCACTCTTCTTAAGAGATTAAAACAGTTCAGAACCTATACAATTATTGCAATCCCAAAATACGAAACCGCTCTACCAGATAGTTATTGCACCAAAAATTTTAAGGTACTAATAAAATACACAACAGGAACACGCAATGGTACACTCTACGTTAAAAATATAAAAGAGGGTAAGGTTATATTACAACACTAAACAGTATAAAACAGATATCAAAGATTACTGATACTGTTCTATCAACAATATCTTACTAAATCATATTAATCCTCTTAAATAAAATGAGGTCTAACCTCAGGTATAAAAACTATTAATATGATTAAACAACTACTTTTATCTGCTGTATGTGTTGCAACAGTTATATCATGCAGCAATAACAATCCTCAAAAATCTCTCAACTATCTGAGTATGAACAAACCAGATACCACCCTTAAATTATTTGCTCCGGGAACTGTATCCAGAGGTCTGTATGAACGCGATTTTACAATAAATCCTGACGGAACAGAGATATTCTACTCAATAATGTCTCGGAACTACTCTGTTATTGTTACATCAAAACTAGTAAACAATAAATGGAGCCAACCAGAGGTTGCACATTTCTCAGGCAGTACAGAGTACTTTGATGCAGAACCACACATTACACCAGACGGTAAGCATTTAATGTTTCTCTCTACAAGAGCACCAGAAGGTATGGAGCAGAAAGAGGGATGGCACTACCAAAACATATGGGTATGCGATAAAACCAACGATGGCTGGAGCAAACCATACAACCTTGGCAAACCAATTAATACAGATAGTGGTGAATATTTTCCGTCGGTTACAAATAGCGGTACACTTTACTTTACAAGAGAAGAAGCTAATGGAGAACAGTATATATACAGATCTGAAATGGTAAACGGTAAATATCAGGAACCTGAGAAACTACCAAAACAGATTAACAGAAACAAGTTTCAGTACAATGCATGTATAGCACCAGATGAATCGTACATTATTCTATGCACAAATATTACCGACGGTAAAAGTCGAAGAACAGATTACGCTATAAGCTACAGATCTGATAACGATACATGGAGTGAATTAACACTACTAGGCAACAACATAAACTATTCTGGATCACATGCCTTATCTCCATATATCACACCAGATGGTAAGTATCTGTTTTTTAGTCAGTCCAGACAGAATAGCAGTACCATTACCAGATATAATACAACAGATATGTATAAAGCTATTAACGAGCCACAAAATGGTAATTCAGATATCTACTGGATAAGTACAGAGGCATTTAAATACAGAAAGTAACATATAAAAAATGAGGGTGTCCCTAACACCCTCATCAACTTAAATTGAACCAAACAAATCAATTACATTCACCACTCTCTGGTTAATAAATAATTAATTTAAAATATACTTTATAAACTCTTTTAATTGTCTGTTTCTGACAGATATCAGAATCGCTTTTTAAGCTTAAGCTCAACATATCCTATTATAATAAACAGTGCAGAGTAGGCTAAACTATACCAGAAGTAATCTCCGAGTATATTAAACGTTTCTCCTTTAATTGATGTAGCTGCCTGTAGAAGATATGTAAACGGAACATATATTGAAAACTCCCATCTTATAAGTATTGCTCCAACAACAAACCCTACAATACCAAATGCTATTGGCAATACCATATTCTTCCATCTGTAGGTAGCCCAAAACTGTATACCAACCCATGCCAATGAAGCAACAAAACTCATAATAAGCAGCTTTGTAATATTGCTAAACAGATCTGCTGTCTCAACATAATTCTCAGGATATATAAGAGCAAGAATCTCTCCGGCAATTACAAAAAACACCCCAAAAAGTATCAGACTAAGCAATACAATTGTAATAGTCATTATAATCTTTGATGTATACACAACACCCCTCCGAATAGGTAATGCATAAATCTGTTTCCATGCATTCGCATCGTACTCAACCCGGCTTATCATAGATGTTATTAGTATGATAAAGAGAGGGAAAAAGAATGCCAGACCCGAATTTGACGCATAACCCATAAACATGTTCCATCCGTTTGCACTTTCACCAACAATATTGGGCGTTTTAAACAGAAATATTGTAAAAAACAGTGCTACCAGAAACAGTGGCGAGATTACACTAATAAACAAAACCTTTGAACCTTTAAACTTTAATATATCGGCTATATAACTTCTGTATAAATCAACAACTATACTCTTCATAACTTTAAATTTTTTCTAATTAAGACTACTACTTACCTACAATATCCATAAATATATTCTCCAGATCGCCCGAATGATGAGCCAGATGATACACATCAATACCACTCTTTATAAGATGTTTGTTAATCTTATTGGCATTCTCGTCTGAGTTTGGCGTTACACGTAAACTTTTATCCTCAAGAACCGAAACAGCAAACCCCAGATCAACAATTCTCTTAAGTGCATCGCTATTATCAGATGTTTTAATTACAAGATAATCTGATGTGAGACGTTTCAGTTGCTGAATACTTCCCTGAAATCTGATTTTGTGATTATCAATTATACCAATATGTGTAACAACTTTCTCTAATTCAGACAGAAGGTGCGACGATACAAAGATTGTCTTACCATGCTCCTTACAAAGCTTAAGCATAAGCTTACGCATATCGTGTATACCTGCCGGATCAAGACCGTTTGTAGGTTCATCAAGAATAAGTAATTCCGGATCGTTAAGCAAAACAGAGGCAATACTAAGTCGTTGTCGCATTCCTAACGAGTACTCCTTAACCTTTCTGTTTTTATCATCAAGCAGCTCTGTAATAGCCAATACCTCATCAATACGTTTACTATCTATACCCAGATATCTGCACTGAACCCTAAGATTATCGTAACCAGATAGATGTTTATAAACCGATGGCTCCTCAATAAGTGCTCCTACTCTGCTTAAAATATCAATTCTTTTACGCGATATATCCTTACCAAATATTCTAACCTTGTGTGCCGGAACCTTTAATAAACTAAGCAAAACACGTATTGTTGTAGTCTTTCCTGCTCCATTTGGTCCGATAAAACCATATATAGAGTTCTTTGGTACCTCAAGCGAAACACCGCTTAATACATTTTTAGTTCCAAAATTGTAGTAAAGGTCTTTGGTTTCTATTATCAGATCTTTCATAACATTAATATGTTTTAACAATTATTTGTTCTCATTTAATTACAATGCAATTATAATATCATATCAGAGGTCATGAAAAAGAGATATACCAATCAGAATATTTCATCGACAAATTGTACCATTACGGATTCGTAGATAAATTATGCCAATTGGTAGATTTACATTTTAAGTAGTATCCTATATTCTTGATATATCACCCCTTTTTTAATAGAATTGTCATAGATTTATACAAAACACTTTTTACAAGACAAAGCATGGCACAAACATTTATTGCACTAGAGATAATTATAAATGTGTGTTCTATCTGACCTTAAAAAGAAAACAGACAGATGAAGATTAATAAAACAGAAACACTTATACATGCCGGAATCTGGATTATACTTATACTATTCTTTACTATAACTCCGGTTCTGCTAAACACAAACGCATCATTTAATAGAATGAACATTATCCGTTCAGTTTCAAACTCATTGGTGAATATTACAATATTCTATATGTATTATATTTTTGTAATGACACCGGCTCTGAGAAAAAGAAGCTTCCTACTATTTGTTATATACTCTGTATTAATGCTTATAGCTGTAATAATATTTAAAATGGTTATAGGTGAAATTATGCACAGTATATACAATGAACAAATAATTGGCCCTGTTTTCAAGGACATGGATCTTATACCACATATAATATCAAATATATTCTACTGCGGTATGTTCGCCTTTCTTGGAGTTGTTACCAGATTTATTGTAGAGTGGTTTAAAAATGAGAAATTAAAGACCAATCTTGAGAAACAAAATCTTAAGAGTGAACTTGCTCTGCTAAGATCACAGGTTAACCCTCACTTTCTGTTTAATACACTAAACAACATATATTCACTTGTATATAAGAAATCAGATAAAGCACCAGAATCGGTATTAAAACTGTCTGGTATTATGCGATATATGCTATATGAAAGTAATGAGGATTATGTAGATATATCAAAAGAGCTGGAGTATCTGAACAACTATATTGAGTTACAAAAGATAAGATATGCAAACCCAGACAAGATAAACTACAATATAACCGGAGAGAATACTGACGCACAAATTGCACCAATGATATTTATACCGTTTATAGAGAACTCCTTTAAACATGGTCCTAAAGAGGATGTTATTAATATTAATATAGACATTACAAAAACAAATATAACCTTTCAGATATTCAACAATATATCCGGAATTAAAACTATATCAAAAGACGAATGTGGTGGTATTGGTCTGCGTAATGTTGCCCGCCGTTTAGAGTTACTATATAAAGACAGACACAAACTAAGCATTAACGGAACCAACAACAGCTACAGTGTTAAGCTTATACTAGACATATAAAACTTTACATTTAAATAGTGTCATAAAACAGCATACACAGAAATAGTTCCGCAACAAAAGATTAGGTATATTGTGGTACTAAACAAAACAACAAAAGCATAAGTAAACAGATGAAGATAAAGGCAATAGCAATTGATGATGAACCTTTGGCAATAGATATTATAGAGGATTACTGCGAAAAAACAACATTTGTGAATCTTCAGAAGACATTCTGTAGTGCTATTGAGGCACTAAAATATCTACAAGACAATAGTGTTGATCTTATCTTTCTGGACATACAGATGCCTGACCTTAACGGAATTGACTTTCTAAAAATATTAAACAACAAACCATTTATAATATTCACAACTGCATATGATAACTATGCACTGCAAGGATACGAACTTAACGGAATTGACTATCTGCTTAAACCATTTGCCTTTGAACGCTTTTTTCAGGCTGTAACAAAAACTCTTAATATTATTGAGAACCAACACAAAACAGAAACTCCTGAGGTTATTAACCTAACCAAAACAGATAAAGAGTACTTCTTTGTAAAATCTGAGCACAAAATTGTTAAGATAGATTTCTGTTCAATAATAATTATAGAGGGGCTTAAGGATTATCTTAAAATAGTAACCACAAAAGGTAATATACTAACACTAATGAGTTTTAAGAATATCGAAGAGATACTCCCTGCTAAACTATTCTGCAGGGTACACAGATCGTACATTATATCGCTTAATAAGATTGATACTATTGAGAAAAACAGAATATATATTGACGATATGATAATTCCTATAAGCGATTCATACAAGGATATATTCTACTCCAGAATTGATCTTTAAGAAAAATTTAGTTAGATTAGATATTATTTATCATACTTCAGTAAAAAGGATATCTTTGCAGGGATTTTGAAGAAGAAAGAGACAACATTTAATGAAATTTACCGAATTTAACCTTAATGACAATATATTAGAGGCAATATCGTATATGGGTTTTGAGAACGCCTCTCCTATACAAGAAAAAGCTATACCGGCAATACTTAATGATAGAGACCTTATAGCATGTGCACAAACAGGAACGGGAAAAACAGCTGCGTTTACCCTGCCTATACTTCACAAATTAAACGAGAGTAATACAGGTGGCGGTGTAAAAGCACTTATTATTGTTCCTATCCGTGAACTTGCCGTACAGATAGATCAGCAGATACAAGGATTCTCATATTTTGTTCCCGCTACATCTATGCCCGTATATGGCGGTAGAGATGGCTCTGACTGGGATATGGAGAAACGCGCTCTTACAGGCGATTGCGACATAATAATTACTACGCCCGGAAAGATGATTGCTCACCTTAATATGGGATACGTAAAACTTGACGATCTTGAACACCTTATTCTTGACGAAGCTGATAAGATGCTTGAGATGGGATTCTTTGATGACATAATGAAGATTGTAAGCTATCTTCCTAAGAAGCGTCAGACTCTTATGTTCAGTGCCACTATGCCACCAAAAATAAGAGAACTTGCCAGATCTATTCTTAATAAACCCGAAGAGATTACCATTGAACTCTCTAAACCTGCAGAGGGTGTGCTACAGGTTGCCTACCTGATACACGAAGAGTACAAGATGGATCTGATACACGAACTTATTAAGGATAAACCAGAGTACAACAGTATATTGATATTTACATCTACAAAGAGTAAGGTATCATCTATTGTAAGAAGTTTGCGAAGAAAAAAGCACGATGTAGAAGGTATCTCTTCTGACCTTGAACAAGATGAGAGAGAAGAGGTTCTAAAGCAGTTTGGAGCAAAACATATAAGAATACTTATAGCCACTGATGTAATAAGCAGAGGAATAGATATTAAGGATATAAATCTTATTATCAACTACGATGTACCAAACGATTCGGAGGCATACGTACACCGTGTAGGACGTACAGCAAGAGCTGCAACAACAGGCGTTGCCATTACTCTTATAAGTAAAGACGATATGTTTAAATTTGCCGAAATTGAGTCGCTTATTGAGCGTGAGGTGCTAAAACTTCCTACACCAGAAGATATTGGAGATAGCCCTGAGTGGAAGGTTAAAACCAAAAAGAAAAAATCTGGCAGATATTTTAAACGTAAACCGGGGAATAACCGAAACAAAAATCAGAATAGAAAAAGCAAACCAAAAACAAACAATTAGTGACTATTAAGGTACTGCTTAACAAATGTTCTATAGCTCTGCATTAATCTCATAAGATTAATGCTCTGTGTTGAGAATCTATAATCATCAACCATTACCACCGGAAGTATCCCCGGCGATGTTCCTGTTATAAATATAGCATCAACATGTATTATATCTCTGGCTTTAATATTATCCTCAATAACATTAAAGCCTAACTCTTTACTCAACAATATAACATTTGCACGCGTTATTCCAGGCAAAACAGATTCAACCGGCGGAGTATACACCTTGTTTTTAATTATAAAAAACACATTACTCCTGCTTCCTTCTGTTATATAACCATTATCATCAACCAGCAATGCTTCATAAGCATGCTCCTCTGCTATCTTTCTATTTACAGATTCTCTCAGTTCTCTGTTTACAAGCTTTATATTAGGATTCTCACGCAGCGCATCATATGTAATAACCTTTATACCATCGCTATACTGTTTATCATCAGGATACCTGTGCGGAACAATATATATATAGTAATCTCTGTTATCGGTATGAAAAACCATCTTTATATTACCTCTTACAATGCCGTTTTCATGAATCAGCCGTTTAATATCAGAAGATATAACACTGTCGTGCACCCAAAGCTCCTCTCCTATTGCTACAAACGAGTTCTTTAATCTCTCAGTATGTTGTTCTATAAACAGAGGTTTACCATCAATAACCCTAAACACCTCATAAACTGCACCATCACCAACTACCGATCTGTCATCGAATCTATCCGACGATAATATATTACCATTATATATAAAATAACTATCTCTTACTATCTCCATACTCAATTGCTGTTTAAACTGCAACACCGCCGCCAACCAAACGTTCTCCATCATAAAATGCTACTGGCTGTCCGGGAGCCATTGCCCAAGCCGGATTTGTTAACCTTACATTGGCTCTGTCATCACCCATAAGTGTAACAAAACTATCGCCTTCCGGGTTCAATCCCAGCCCCCTTACCATAGTTGTAAAGGCATTAAATTCAGATAACTCTTCTCTGTTTGCAGCATACAGATCATCTACAACAAATTCCATGCAATTAAGATCCTGTTTACCTGCTGCAACAATAATATTGTTCTCAGAATCTATCTTTTTCACATATCTCGATCTGCCATCAAAACAATTAACATCACGTTTCTGACCAACAGTGTAATTTACTATTCCGTTATGCTCTCCTATAATATCACCACTCTCATCAACAACATCTCCTTTAACGGCTCTGTTTGCAAAATCAGTTACCCTTGCCTCTATATAATCTCTGTAGTTTCTACCCTGCAGAAAACATATTCCCATGCTCTCCTTCTTACCAGCAACCTCGCTATAACCCCTCTCTCTGGCTATACCTCTCACCTCCTCTTTTGTATAGTCGCCTAATGGCGTTATAGCTCTGTTAAGCACCTCCTGATTAAGACGCCAAAGAAAATATGACTGATCTTTAACCGGATCAACGCCTTTATAGATATATCTTAATCCATTAAACTCTTTAATACGTATGTAATGACCTGTAGATACATATCTGCACTCCATATCATTGGCCACAGACAACATCAAATCCCACTTAATTAGCGGATTACAATAAGCACAAGGATTTGGCGTACGCCCGCTAAGGTACTGATCAATAAAAGGCGACACTATTGTATCATCAAAATGATCTGATATATCTATTACCTTATGTTCTATGCCAATACCGGCAGCAAGATCTTCTGCCTGTGTTATATGACTATTATCTCCGTCTCTCCACATCTTAAAGGTTACTCCCTTTACATTGTAACCTCTATCCTTCAGTAACAGCGCGGTAACAAAGCTATCTGTACCTCCACTCATACCCAACAATACGCTCTTATCTGTAGTCATAAACTATTTTTTGCCAAAAGTAACAAAAATAGCTTGTAGAATAATTAATTCCGCTCTCTATTACACTATTAAAACACAACAGCTTTTCAGAAAACAGCTATATAAAAGCATAGCAGGTATGCCTTATGCACTAAGCGTAACATAAACAGCGACACTTATGGTCCGTTAACATAAAGCACACTCTGCTACAAGAAGCTACCTACTACTCCTTCTTGTCTTCATCCCGATATTTACAACACCCAGGTAGCCCGTTATAAACCTCATCTGAGGCTTTAAACATTTCGTTATCATGACCTGATTCGGCTACAGCTTTTAGTATTGCATCCTTGTTTGTTGTATGATCACAATACTTAACCTTAAGCTTTTGTGCCTCCAGGTCATATGCCGCAGAAGAGACACCTTTTACACCTTTGGCAGCACTCTCAATGCGCGTTTTACACATTCCACATGCACCATTCACAACAAACATGGCTTCGGCATCCTTATGCTCATGTTTATCCTCCATTTCTGTCTTCTCTGCACTCTCTTTTTTACTAACCTCCTTTTTACTGGTTTCAGGCTCGCCCCAACAACCAGTTAAACATGCTATTGCAACAATAGCGGCAAAAATGTAATACAACTTCTTCATAATAATTAATTGTTAAACCTATTAATAACATTCCAAAGCCTCTGAAGTATCTCAGACGCTACTCCTTTTAAATCATCGTTGTCAATTGCGCGCATAGACTCTACAGGATTAATAGCCGATATCTCAATATGCGAATTGTCAACCTCCTGTACAACAACATTACATGGCAACATTGTTCCTACCTTATTATCAAACGCAAGTGCCTTATACGCAAATACAGGGTTACATGCTCCCAGAATACGATATCGTTTAAAGTCTATATTTAGTTTCTCCTTAAACTTACTCTGAACATCAATATCGCAAAGAATACTAAAGCCCTCTTCTCCCAACAGCATCTTTACACGCTCTATGGTATCGTTAAACCCTATTGTACTGGTAGTTGTTAAGTGATATGTCATCTCTCTGTGTTTAGATTATAAATATTTAACGGTAAATAATTTTGTCTTACTGAACTGTTTTACTCTCTTTTAACCAAAAGGTTACAATATGTAACAACAAAATATATCCTTAACCGATTGAGAAATATCAAAATCTGCAAAAACCTTACCCAATTAGCTGATAATATTACCAGTATAAATAGCTTATTATATAATTGCAGTAGAAGCAATACACCATAATTATATTACAACTGAAATAGTAAACTAAGTAGATAGAGATAAGATTGTTACAGAATTGGTATTAAGACAAGAGTATCTATGTAATAAACAGGAATTACAGATATTCCGGAACAGAAAATCAATACCTAATTAGAGAATTGTTATTAATATCAGAGTCTTGTTTTATTTCTGTTATTCATTAAAGAAAGATAATGTAAAATATGTCAGGCAATTTCATAAAGTTGCACAAACCGACAACAAAAGCATGTTTGCCGACCCTATATTTCTGTTGGAATAGCATAAAAGTAAAAAAGGAATACTTATTCTGCTATATTTCTGGTGGCAAATTCTAATAGGCATACAACAAAAGCAAGCCTGCTGACGAGATATTCCAATTGGAATAGTATAAAAAGCAAACAGGAATATTTCATATGCCATATTGCTTTTAACAAATTCCAGGGAATACAACAAAAGCAGATCTGCTGACCATATATTCCGGTTGGAATAGCTTAAAAGTAAAGAAGGAATACCTCTTCTGCTATATTACTTTTGACAAATTCTAATAGGCAGACAACAAAAGCAAACTTGCTGACGAGATATTCCAATTGGAATAGCTTAAAAGCAAAGAAGGAATACTTCTTCTGCCATATTGCCTTTGACAAATTCCAATAGGCATACAACAAAAGCAAGCTTGCTGACGAGATATTCCAATTGCAATAGTATAAAAGCAAACAGGAATATTTCATCTGCCATATTGCTTTTAACAAATTCCAATACAAATTTACAGAAACAGCAATGTTCTGCACAACTGTTATATCAATAATTATAAGGCAGATAACTATTAATATAACAGTTTTATCAGGAGTAGAATAATCTAATTAACTGCAACACTATAATATGAATGCCATTTTAGCATTCAGTATTTCATGTTGCGTTATACCCCTTTTTACAATCCCAATAAATTTTACATTATCAATATTAAACTCAGCAGGAACCTGATAATTAAACCTCCATTTATACTTCTCTCCTTTTTTTATTTTATCTGGTAAACTATTAGCAACACCATGTACACCACCAATAGCACCTCTTAAAACATTCATATGCTTAAAGTTTGTAATGTGTTCTGTTTTTCTTACTGTCGAGTTCCAGTCATCGTTATGATAGTAGGGTATCCTATCCGGATTACAATACCAGCTATGCTGATCAAACTCAATACTATCCTCAACAATGTAACAGTTAAACCGGAAATCGCCCGTTAAATTGCACGCAAACTCAGCAGTTATATCAACAGTTAACACTCTGTTAGAAGCTTCATATTTATGTGTAAGTTTCAATTCAACAGGAGAAACAGATTCAGATCTATTATAGATATGTTCAGCCCAAACCTTCCTGTCAAGATCTATACTATTCTCGTCTACAAACAGATATCTGTCTATCATACCACTTGCCAACCAACCCGGATTTGAATGATAGTAGCTACAGATATCAATACCCTCATTACAATACATCGGGTCACCATTCTTATACAAAAACGATGTATCATTTTTATGATTCGGAATATGTATTGCAACAGGGATAACATTTGAGACAGAATCAATAATCTCCTTTACCTTTGCTCCGGCATCAGGACATAGAGTACACCACGAAGCTGCAAATACCTCCAATAATACATCTCTTTTAATATATCTGTCAACCACTTTTGTTCCGTATAACGATAATTGATGCTTATTATCAACTGTGTTATATTGTCCGTTAACCTTATTAATCCATATCTCAACATTATATCTACCCATCTTATTCGGCACCCAGGGAGTACTATGTACAAAATTAATCCCTTTAAAACATGAGGTTGTGAGCCCACTAATTTTGTCTGTTAAAACCTCTCCTCCATTAACAGAGTAGGCAATCTCTAACGAGTTTATTGTATCACTACCAACACTCTCTACTCTTCCACTTATATAAATACTATCATTCAGCACAGCATAATCGGAATGTTTAACATCAGTAAGTTGTACATCAACAGGCTTAGGTTCAAATACCTTTACATTATCAAAGAACCCACCATAACCCCATGTTCCGTTATCGCTATAATTAAAGCATAATTTTACCTCACTGTTTCCTGCCCATCTGCTTATATCGCAATACTCCTTATGATAAAGTGGATTTCCTTTAATATTAGCTACAGTATCCCAGGTCTTACCTCCATCATCAGAGATAGTTATACTAAATTTCTCTACAGTATCTTTATATGAAAACTCTCTGAAATACAGGTCAAAAGAGAGAAATACATGTTTAAACCCCTCTAAGCTGAATATCTCTGTCTCAAGCCTTACAGATTCTCTGTTTTTATTACCCTCGTCATGAATACCCACAAATGTACCATCATAACTCACCTCTGTAAAATCATGAGTAAAATTCCCTGTTCTAAATAACCACTTTGCTGTTTTACCTGAATTACTCCAGTTTTTCGGCGGAGTTTCCCCCTTACACGTTGAAAAATCCTGATACAGAATAACATTCTGAGAATACACATTATATGATACAAACAGGCATACAACAAACAAAAACATTACTGGCGTTATCTTTATCATAACATAAAATTTAGTTAAATACTTTATTATATATTCAGAGGTTGTTTTGTATTATCTATTAAATATCTATCTAACATATTCTGAAAACACACCTCTAATATATCCGGGCAATAAATATATATTACACACAACATAAAAGCCTTTTTATCACAGTTATATCTTGTATGCATTATATAGTAATTTGTATACAATTTGTTATTTATAATTACATCTGATATTAAATATATATTTGTCGATATATGATAAAACTGATATCACTAAACTTACAAATACTATAACCTTATACAGGTTTAAAATCCAACACATATACATTAGTGTTTCACAATCTGGTAAAAACATATTATTATTTAATAACTTTGCACTACAAATCAGGTACAGTAAATATGGTAAAGCCAATAACTATCTATATAAAAAACATGGTATGCAACAGATGCATAAAAGTTGTAAAAGAAGAACTTACAAAGCTTAATATAGAGATTGATAAGATAGAGCTAGGGAGAGTATATATAACCTCGGCATTAACTAACAAGATTAAAGAGCAGATTAAAACTACTCTGTCTGACAATGGTTTTGAGTTAATTAATGATAAAAAGAGCAGATTAATTGATCGTATTAAGACTTTAATTATTGAGAAGATTCACCACACAGATACCACCCCTGAATATGTAAACAGTTCGCAGTATATATCAGAAGAGATTGGTTACGACTACTCCTACCTGAGTAAATTGTTCTCATCTGTTGAGGGTATTACCATCGAAAAATTTATCATCCTACAAAAAACCGAAAAGGTAAAAGAGCTACTGATGTATGGCGAATTATCGCTTAATGAGATATCATATAAACTTGGTTATAGCAGTATTCAGCACCTGTCAGGTCAGTTTAAAAAGGTTACAGGCCAGTCACCATCGCAATTCAGAAAAAACAGATCTAACAGTCGCAAACCTCTTGATAACATATAGCAATTACGGCGTTACAGAAACCATAATAACAGACAGAGCTACAATCCATAACAAAATATTATAATCCTTATCCATAATTATATAAAACATTTTAAGTAACTTAATCGTTTCTTTGTATATAAACAAACCGGATGCTTAGAAAGATATCACATATAATTGTTACACTGCTCCTTATAACAACAACTACAGGGGCAACATTCTCTATGCACTACTGTGGCGGAGAGTTGATATCTGCATCGGTTAATAAAGAGGTAAAAACATGTTGCGATGGCACTGGCGAATGTTGTGAAAACATTACAATACATCTTGACATAGACGATGATTACCTTGGCAGCATTAAACATAATAATATAAAAATAGCAGATACACAGCTACTTATTCCGGTGTTTCTGTTTATATATAACCAACCACTTCCTGTTGAGGAACAACATTATGACCTGTTGTTTGGAGATATTCCTAATATATCCGCAATTCAGGTTCGTCTAGCACTGTTGCAGACATATCTGTGTTAGACTCTCCATATAGCTAATATGCAAACCGGTTATATCCTGCTGATTAACCGGGGTAATAGAGGTTAAAATCTCTATTATGTATTAAAATAATGGATTGTTTATAAACAGAGAAAATATGTTAAACAGAATCATAAAGTTCTTTTTAGAGAACAGATTGGTGACCCTGCTTATGGTTACAATATTTATTGTATGGGGTATAGTATCGTCGCCATTTAGTTGGGATAACGGACTGCTCCCAACCAACCCTGTTCCGGTAGATGCAATACCTGATATTGGGGAGAATCAACAGATTGTATACACAGAGTGGGCAGGTCAGTCGCCACAAGATATAGAGGATCAGATATCCTATCCTCTTACAACAGCACTGCTGGGCATACCAGGTGTACAAACAGTAAGGAGCAACTCTATTTTTGGGCTGTCAAGTATATATATAATATTTGACGAAGATATTGAATTCTACTGGAGCAGAACACGCATACTGGAGAAACTAAACTCGTTACCATCAGGAACTCTGCCAGAAGGGGTTACTCCATCGCTGGGTCCGGATGCCACAGCATTGGGGCAGATATTCTGGTATACACTTGAGGGCAGAGATAAAGATAATAACCCCAGTGGTGGTTGGGATCCGCATGAGTTAAGAACAGTACAGGATTTCTATGTAAAATATGGACTTTCGGCAGCCAAAGGCGTTGCAGAGGTAGCCTCAATTGGAGGATTTATTAAGGAGTATCAGATAGATATTGAACCTGATGCAATGAAAGCATACGGCGTTACAGTAACAGATATAATGAATGCTGTAAAGAACAGTAATCTTGATATTGGAGCCAGAACAATTGAGTTTAACCGGGTTGAGTATCTGATAAGGGCGTTAGGGTATATAAAGAGCCTGAAGGATATTGAGGAGAGTGTTGTTAAAACCAACATAAATACACCTGTACGTATAAAAGATGTTGCCAGAGTTACTTACGGCCCTGCTACACGGCGTGGTGGTTTAGATAAAGGAGGTGCCGAAGCTGTTGGAGGAGTTGTTGTTGCCAGATATGGAGCAAACCCTCTTGAGGTGATAAACAACGTAAAGCAAAAGATAGAGGAGATATCTCCTGGGTTACCATCAAAAAAACTGGAAAACGAAACAGTATCTAAGGTAACTATTGTACCATTCTACGATCGTACATCGCTTATAAAGGAGACTTTAGGAACACTTGAGGAGGCACTCACACTTGAGATACTGATAAGTATAATTGTAATAATAATACTTGTTATAAATCTGCGTGCATCGATACTTATATCAGGGCTACTACCAATAGGTGTATTGATAACATTTGTTGCCATGCGTAATTTTGGTGTAGATGCCAATATTGTTGCTCTCTCTGGTATTGCCATTGCCATTGGTGTAATGGTTGATGTTGGCGTGGTATTTACAGAGAATATTATAAGGCATATAAATATGCAGGGCAACAGAGACCGAAAGCTTATAGCTATCATATATGAAGCTACCATAGAAGTTGCTCCTGCTGTAATAACAGCATTAACAACAACTATTGTAAGCTTCTTGCCTGTATTTGCAATGCAGGCTGCTGAGGGTAAACTATTCAGGCCGCTAGCTTTTACAAAAACGTTTGCTATGATATCGGCACTAATAATTGGCTTATCAATTATCCCTACTCTGGCACACTACATATTCTCTATAAAGATTAATAAACAGAGAATAAAACAACTGTCTAACATCATACTTATTGCAGCAGGGTTATCATTTATACTATTTGGTAAGATCTTTATAGCTATTGCTATTGTTGCAATAGCAATTAATAATCTTACCGCTCACAGGTGGTTAAACATAAAAAAACAATACCATACATATATAAATATTGGTATTGTTGCGCTAATAATTATTCATCTGCTGGCAAAGGAGTGGATGCCACTGGGTGCGCAGAACAGTAATCTATCAAATCTTATATTTGCTACAATAATAATAGGAACAGTACTTGCTGTAATGTTTATTGTTGTTAAGGCCTATAAAAGGATACTAACATGGGCTCTACAAAATAAACTGCTTTTTCTGACTATACCAGTGGCAATTATTCTGTTTGGTATACTAAGTTGGCAGGGAGCAGGCAGGTTATTTGCATTTCTTCCGGGATCAATAAAAGAGAGTTCTGTATGGCAATCGTTTAATAACACATTCCCGGGCATGGGAAAAGAGTTTATGCCTGCACTAGATGAGGGTTCGTTCCTGCTAATGCCAACCACTATGCCTCACTCCGGTATTGAGGAGAATCTGGAGGTTATCAGACTATTAGATAAGAAGGTAAATGCAATACCTGAGGTAAATAATGTTATAGGAAAATGGGGACGTGTAAACTCCGCTCTGGATCCTGCTCCGGTATCTATGTTTGAGAATGTAATAAACTATAAACCGGAATATATATTAGATACAGACGGTTATAGACTAAGGTTTAAGACAGATAAAAACGGAGCCTTTATTCTAAAAGACAATAGTGTGTACAATCCGGATATAGATGATTTCAGAGAGATAAACAGAGATCAATTAATCGCTGATAATTCAGGCAGATACTTCAGGCAATGGCGTAACCATATAAAATCGCCGGATGATATCTGGAAAGAGATAATAGAGCAGTCATCGGTTCCGGGATTAACGTCGGCTCCCAAACTACAGCCTATTCAGACCAGACTGGTGATGCTACAAACCGGAATGCGCGCACCAATGGGCATAAAGGTTTTTGGTCCCGATCTTGAGACTATAGAGCAGGTTGGTTATCAGTTAGAGAACTATCTGAAACATGTAAACGGAGTTGATCCAACATCGGTATTTGCCGATAGGGTTGTTGGTAAACCATATCTGGAGATAGATATAGACAGAGAGGCAATATCACGATACGGATTAACTGTTGCCAATATGCAGATGACTCTGAGCAGTGCTATAGGAGGCATGCAGCTTTCCTCTACAGTAGAAGGCCGTGAGCGTTTTCCGGTAAGGGTAAGATATGCACGTGAGTATCGCGACAACCCCGAAGATATAAAGAACATATTAATAGCAACACCTGTTGGTACTCAGGTACCACTTGGCGAACTTGCTGATATAAGATATACCAGAGGTGCGCAGCTAATTAAGAGCGAAAACACATTTCTTGTAGGTTATGTAATATTTGATAAAAAAGACGGATTTGCCGAGGTAGATGTTGTTGAGAATGCGCAGAGATATCTCTCAGATAAGATTGAGAGTGGTGAATTTAATGTTCCATCGGGTATTAATTATAAGTTCACCGGAAACTACGAGAATCAGGTAAGAGCAACAAACCGGTTAATGATAGTTATACCAATATCGCTGATTATTATCTTTCTGATTCTATATTTTCAGTTCAGATCTGTTACAGCAGCAGGGCTGATTTTTACCGGAGTATTTGTAGCATTCTCGGGCGGATTTATAATGTTATGGTTATATAGCAAGCCATGGTTTATGAATATCTCAATTGCAGGAATAAACATGCAGGATATGTTTCAGATAGGAACAATAAACCTGAGTGTTGCCGTTTGGGTAGGTTTTATTGCTCTGTTTGGTATTGCTACTGACGATGGTGTACTTATAAGTACATACCTTAAACAGATATTCGACAAGACAAAACCTTCATCGGTAAAAGAGATCCGAGAAAAGGTTCTAGAAGCTGGATTAAAAAGGGTTCGTCCGGCAATGATGACAACCGCAACCACAATTATTGCACTTCTTCCGGTTCTTACATCAACAGGTAAAGGCTCAGATATTATGGTGCCAATGGCTATTCCATCGGTTGGAGGAATGTTAATAGCAATACTTACAATTTTTGTTGTTCCTGTACTCTATAGCATGTGGAAAGAGAAGAGTTTATTAAAGAATAGAACCACAACAGATAAAAACAGATAAACCATGAAACGAATATTATATATATACATAGTAATTCTCACATCTCTGTCAGTTAATGTAAGAGGTCAGGAGAAGTTGAATAGTTATCTGAGTTCAGGAGCTTTAAACAATCCTGAATTAAAGGCTCTGTTTAATGAATATATGGCAACACTTGAGAAGGTGCCTCAGGTAGGCGCTCTGCCAGATCCAACAGTAGCCTTTGGTTATTTTATACAGCCCATTGAGACACGTCTTGGTCCTCAAAAAGCAAAGATATCGGCAACACAGATGTTTCCATGGTTCGGAACACTATCTGCCCGAAAGAACTCTGCCGAATATCTGGCTAAATCAAAATATGAGCTATTTAAAGAGGCTAAATCAAAGCTGTTTTACGATATAAAAGCACTATATTATAACCTATACTTTGCAGAGAGAGCAATAGCTGTTACTGAGGAGAATATTACCATTCTACTATCGCTTAAAAATATTACCGATATAAGGGTT
Source organism: Bacteroidales bacterium UBA6680 (assembly GCA_002454955.1). Lineage (GTDB taxonomy): Bacteria > Bacteroidota > Bacteroidia > Bacteroidales > UBA6680 > UBA6680. The sequence goes on along the minus strand of DKJY01000021.1, from coordinate 32,139 downwards.
GAATCAGGAAAAGCCTCAGCTATTGATCAGTACAGGATTCAGATGGAGATAAATGACCTTGAGAATCAGCTTGCAGAGTTAAAGGATGATCTGAGATTACTTAAGATAAGATTCAATACACTGCTTAATACAGATACGGGGTCATATATATATATACCTGATAGTATACCAGACAATATACTAGTTGCAAAACAGAGCGAAATGGATTCTATATATACCGGCAATAGTGCTCTGAACTCTTTTATATATCAGCTAGAGGGGTTAGAGTATCAGAAAAAGGTTGCTACAAAAGAGGGGCTACCTCAGATATCGTTAGGTATAGAGTATGCATTCATTAACAGCGATAACTCTACAGCAGCCAATGCAGGAAAGGATGCTTTTATCTTCCCAAAGATTGGGTTAACTGTTCCTATCTATCGCAAAAAGCAGAGAGCTAAGGTTCAGGAGGTGATATACAGACAGAGAGCTAAAGAGTTTCAGCATATAGATAAGAGAAATAGTGTTACAGTGCTCTTTGAGGAGTCATGGAACAACTATAAGGATGCTTTACGACGTATGGATCTGTTCAGAAAACAGACCAATCTTGCAAAAAAATCGTTAGCTATTCTTAAAACCAACTATGCTACAAACAACAAAGATTTTGAGGAGATATTAAGGATGGAGCGCAGGCTTTTAAAGTATGCCCTTGAGCAAGAAAAGGCCATAACCGATAAGAGTGCATCAATTGCATTTATCAGGTATCTGCAAGGTAAATAGTTTAACAGAGAAATTTTGATTATTATGAGACGTTTAAAGATAAATAGAAGAGATATAAAACTACTGGGAATTACAATGGTAGCAGGTCTGTTTTTGGGTTGGTTACTGTTTAGTAATAGCGGTACCACAGATAAACAAAATAGTAACGAGGATACTGAACAAAAAGAGACCGTTTACACATGCTCTATGCATCCACAGATAAAGCAAAACAAACCGGGTTTGTGCCCTATATGTGCAATGGATCTTGTTCCTCTTGAGTCTGGTATATCAGAGGGAGATCATATTAATCCGGATGAGATACAGATGACAGATGCGGCTATGGCATTAGCATCTGTTCAAACAACAATAGTTAAACGCGGTACTCCTGAAATGAATATCAGGTTATCCGGAAAAATAAAAGCCGATGAACGCAGGGTATCTGTAATTACGGCTCGCTTTAGCGGACGGATTGAGAAGTTGTATATAAACTTTACCGGACAAAGAGTGAATAAAGGAGAACGTTTAGGTTCAATATATTCTCCTGAGCTTATTGCTGCACAAAAAGAGTTATTAGAGGCTGCAACATACAAGTCGTCAGAATCGTCGTTGTATAAATCTGCACGTACAAAACTAAAATTATGGGGGTTAACAGATAGCCAGATAGATAACATAGAGGATAGTAAAACACTCAAAACCAATATAGATATTCTATCACCACAAACGGGTATTGTCACAAAAAGAGAGGTAACATCCGGCAATTATGTAAATGAAGGATCGCTGATGTTTGAGGTTACAGATCTGTCTAAACTGTGGGTGATATTTGATGCATATGAGAGTTATCTGCTTTGGATAAAACGTGGTGATAAAATTGAGTTCACAACAAGGTCGGTTCCCGGAAAGATATTTACAGGCAAGGTACGCTATATTGATCCGTATATAGATAGCAAGACAAGGGTTGCCTATGTACGTATTGAGGTTAGTAACGATAAACAGATACTAAAACCCGATATGTTTGTAAGCGGAACACTGCTATCTGAGACAGCAAAAAAGAGTGGTGAAATTATTATCCCTAAAACATCGGTACTTTGGACAGGCAAACGAGCTGTTGTTTATGTAAAAGTTCCGGAACGCAAGAGCACATCGTTTATATATCGTGAAATCATATTAGGAGCCGAGGCAGGTGACTTTTATACTATAGAAAAGGGGCTGTCTGTTGGCGAAGAGATAGCGACAAACGGTGTGTTTAAAATAGATGCTGCTGCGCAACTTTCCGGAAAGAGAAGTATGATGAACCCATCAGGCACACAAGTAGCAATGGGACATAATCATGGCAACATGAATAAACAACATAACCATTCCGATAACAGTGATCTTAAACATGAACAGTTTATGGTCTCAGGAAATTGCAGCATGTGTAAATCAACTATAGAAAAGGCTGCACTATCTTTATCTGGCGTTAAAGAGGCTGAGTGGAATATAGATAGTAAACAGTTAACGATAATGTACAATAGCAAAGTACATTCATTGCAAGATATACACAAGGCTATTGCCCGTTCAGGATACGATACTGAAAAAGAGAAAGCATCAGATAGTGTATATAATAAACTTCCGGCATGTTGTAAATATGACAGAGGTACAATAGCCACAGTTAAAACAACAGATAAACAAGCTACATTTACAGTATACGGGAATTGCGAAATGTGTAAAGAGCGTATTGAAAAAGCTGCAAAATTGGTTACTGGAGTAACCTCTGCAAAATGGAATAGAGATAGCAACTCTATAAATGTAACGTTTAACGAAAAGAGTACAACACTAACAGAGATACACAGAGCTATTGCAGCAGCAGGGCACGATACAGATAAGTTTAAAGCCAACGATTCTGTCTACAACAAACTACCAGGATGTTGTAAATACAGATAATATTATAACAGACAGGGTTGTATCTATTATGGTACAACCTCTGTTTTGATATATACAGACTATTAATTATAACATAAATATTGCTATACCTTATAAAGACAAAGTATAGCTTTTTAATATTTTTCTGCACTAATAGTTAACTCTTTTTGTATATTTAAGACATTATATGGTCTTTTGATTATTAAAAAACCGAAGAGACTAGCCTAAATGTTTTAATTAAATAAACACTCAGAAAAAATCTTGGTATGAGAAAACTATCGCTTTTAATCGCTATCCTGATCCCGGTTGCAATATTTGCACAAAACAACATTAAAATTTTTAAGTCGGAACTTGCTGAGAATATTGATCTGCACCAGATTGCCGGAAAATGCAATCTTATTGCTGTGTACGGTTACAACAGCGTTGTACTTATTGATGCAGGATATGGATCTACAGGTAAAATGGTAAAAGACACTTTAAAAACTGATAATGTTAAGTACATAATAAATACACACTGGCACAGCGACCATACAGGTGGAAATATTGCATTTGATAAGGATGTAAATATTATTGCACATGAGAATACATACAAACGTGTAAGTACAACTCAGAAACTATTCGGAAAAGATAGCAAACCTCTACCGGAATATGCGCAACCAGATATGCGTATAAAGAAGAAGACAGTTATTGATTTCTATGAGCATAAGATAGAGATTATTCCACTTACAGGCGGACATACCGATGGTGATGTTATTGTTTATCTTCCAAATTCTAAGGTTCTGGCGGTTGGCGATCTTCTATTTGCCGGATTATATCCGTTTGTTGATACAGAGAATGGTGGTAATATGTACAAGTATTTCAAGAATATTGAGTGGATTACGAAAAATATCCCGGCAGACGTTAAGGTTGTTGGAGGTCATGGTCCGGTATTCTCTATTGAGCAGTATAAGCAGTATCTTAAAACACTTAAAGAGACAGTTAAAATTGTTAGCGATCTTAAAAAAGATGGCAAAACTATGGAGGATATTATAAAATCGGAATGCCTTAAAGAGTATGCTGATTATGGTAAGTTCTTCATAACAGAACCTTTCTGGATTGAGACAATATATAAATCGTTGTAGTTATGGATAAAGAACTTACAATAGCAGAAACGTTTGTAATTCTTGCTCAGCACCCTGATAAAGGACGTTATCGTATATCAGATATACAATTGAATTATGGACTATTAGGAGCCATAATCTTTGATCTTGCTTCTGATAAAACAATTGAGGTTAGCGACGACAGATTTCTTAAAGTATTATCTGAAAAACAACTTGACAACTACTACATATCTGCATTCTCTGATGTTGTAAAGAAGAATATCAGAAAACAGAAAAGGGTAAAGTGGTGGATAAAAAGGATTGCGCAGAAGGCAAATAAAATTCGTAAAGCTTTGCTTAATGGTTTACAAGAGAAACAGCTAATAACAATACAGCAAAAGAGATTCCTTGGATTAATACCATATAGGGTAGCGCAGCTAAAGGATAAATCTGTACAGCAAAGTATAATTATTGATCTTAGACGCATTTTCAGACGCGAACGTAAGGTTACTGAAAAAGATATTGCTCTCTTATGTATGATTGACGCCTGTAAGATGTACAAAATAATTGCACGCGACAGAAAAGAGGCTAAATCGTTACAACGCGTTACTCACGAGCTTGTAAAAGATAATGTAATATCAGTAGGTATTGCTAAAGCTATTGAGGAGATTCAGGCTGCTGTTACAGCATCGGTTATTGTTGCTGCTACGTAATATTTTTTCAATAAAAATACTCAACAAAAAGTTCGGTAATTCTACCGGACTTTTTTGTTAAAAATCTACCTATAGAAGAACAAATGCAAATTAACAAACAACAGATCTCTACCCTACTATAGTTTATCTACAAAATAACATAATACAACGTAGCAGATACTCTAATTTATATTAGCTTTGCACCGCTTTAAATTCACTAAACATTAAATAACAACCTAATGAATTCATATTTTGGTATTATCACTCTTGGAGCAATAAATTTGTTTGAGCGTACTGCACTATATATCCTTATGGGTATTATAATTAAATACATGAATAGCTCTCTTGGCTTAAGTTATTCCGAAGCAGGAACTCTATATAGTATATTCTATGCATCAACATATGTTCCTGTAATATTTTCCGGGTTAATAGGAGATTTTACAAAGCGTAAAACTCTTATCTTAATTGGAATTATTACAATGGTTGTTGGTTATATTATGTTATCAACTCCATTAAGCGACTCCTCTGCAATATTTCCTGGTTTATTGGTGATTATTGGGGTAGGATCAGGTATATTAAAACCTAATATCATGGTAGCTTTCGGAAACAGCACTGATGATAATAGTAATAAAAAATATATAGGTTTTATTGTTTATAGCATATCATCATCAATAGCCGCATTAATTACTGTTCTGGTATCAGGTTATCTGACAGAGATAATTGGCATGAAAGGTATGTTTATTCTATCATTAGTATCTGTAATTATAGCTACAGCACTATTTTTTGTTATGTCAAAGATGTTTGCAAACACTTTAGATACATATAAAAGTAACAGAATGTTGCCTCCAAAGATAAACAAGAGTAGTAATCTGCTTATTTTATTATCAGTCCTAATACTTATATCGCCATTAGTTACTGTTGTTAATCAGAGTGGTATATCATTTAACCTGATATCATCCGATTTAAGTAGTCAACTAGGTAATCTAATGTCTAAATCCATGATATTAAATCCGATATCCGGAATGATAGCCGGTGTTATTATATTTTTCATTATTTTACAACTGAATAAAAGAATTAAGCTGTTTAAAATAATATCTTTAGGTTTACTGATTTACGCTATTGCTTACATTATATTAACAACAGGAATAGGAATATACGATACCAACGTAAGCTTTCTGTTTTTCGCTTTTCCGGTTATAATGACAGCTATTGGAGAGGTACTTTTATATCCGGCAATACTTACATCTGTTCATGGCAGTGCTCCAACAAAGTTAAGAGGACTATTCATTGGTATATATCTTGCTCTATTTGGTATGTCAAACTTCATGCTAGGAAAATTCATTGAACTATACTACAGGCATGGTAATACAACATATCTGATTGTAATTGCATTGCTGTTAACAGGTTTTGCCGTAGTATTCTTTGTGCTAAACATTATAAATAACAAGACCCTAAAATACATTAGATAAATATGAGATTATCAATAAACAGAGATTTTACCATAAACAATATACAACACAAGGTAAATAACGGAGCTAAATTTGTCGCATACTCCTACATAATATCTGTGCCCATCTTTATGCCTGTTCGCAGAATATCAAAACTATATTTTATAGAAGAAGGATATCCATTATCTGTAAATGCAATGCGTTATAATATAGCTAACTTTATACTTGGTATATGGGGTTTACCAATGGGCCCTCCTATTATGATAAAAACCATTATATCAAACATGCGCGGAGGTATTGATCTTACTGATGATGTAATGGCAAATATAACAGAAGAGGCTCTAAACACAGGTATTATAAATATGGAGAAACCTGCATCAGCTTTTATTCTTCCTAATAAATCTAACAGAAAAGAGTTCAAAAAGGTATACAAAAGATTAATTGCCAATAATACAATCAAAGAACAGATGCATGTAGGTTTATATATAGATACTATTGATAATGAGAAACCATACCATGTTATCTTTATTAATGAGGAGTTGTCTGATAGTCAACTACAAGAGGTACGTAATGCAATCTATAAACGTTTCTTTAAGCACAATAGGTTTGATATACTATCATTAAATAATGAGATACCTGAAAATTACCAGACAATAACCGATACAAAATACAGATTAGAGCCATAAAATAATATAACAAGAGGGCGCTTATACATAATACTGCGCCCTTTTACAATCTGCTATATTCTCATTACAATTTTTTCAGAACATCCTCTACCCTCTCTATCATCTCTGATGTAATATCAAGATGTGTAACCATTCTTAGCTTACCATTCCCCATATTGCTAATAATAATATTCTCTTTTTCAAGCATATTAATAAACTCCTCTTCCCTATACTGCTTATCAATATAAAAGATAACAATATTGGTCTCAACAGTTTCAACTCTCTCAACCACATTACAAGCCTCTAAAGCTATAGCAAGCTGTTGTGCATGTTCATGATCAACCTTTAATCTCTCTACGTTATTATCAAGAGCAAATATACCGGCTGCAGCCAGGTATCCTGCCTGACGCATACCACCACCAAGAGCCTTTCTTATACGTCGGGCTCTGTTTATCACATCATTTGAACCAATCAAAACCGATCCTACAGGTGCCCCAAGTCCTTTTGAAAGACATATAGATATTGTATCAAATATCTCACCATACATATCAGGAGTCTCACCTCTTCTTACAAGCGCATTAAACAGTCTGGCTCCGTCCAGATGCAACCTAAGATCATGCTGCGAACAGAATGTACGTACTCTACGAAGCTCCTCAATATCCCAACAAGCACCCCCTCCTTTATTTGTTGTATTCTCAACAGCTACAAGTTTGCTTAACGGAAGGTGTACATCATCAGGATCATTTAACGCATCCTTAAGCTGGTCGGCACTATACATACCCCTGTCACCCTTAATCAGTCTGCTACTTATTGACGACAACCATGCAGCCGCTCCTCCTTCAAAATTAAACACATGTGCCCACTCATGACAGATAAACTGATCGCCCGGTTGTGTATGAATCTTTATTGCTGACTGATTTGCCATTGTTCCTGTAGGAAAAAATAGCGCTGCCTCGCGTTTAAACATTCCTGCAAGCTTATTCTCCAAAGCAATTACTGTAGGATCTGCACGCATAACATCATCACCTACCTCTGCACTCATCATAAACTCCAACATCTCCGTTGTTGGCTTTGTAACTGTATCGCTACTCAAATTTATCTGCTCCATAACTATATAAATATTATACTAATCAAAAGAATAAAACATATAATTTATCTAGATATCTCAATAAATATATAAAGACATAAATGTATATAAAAATAGTGCATATTCACTATACCAGACAGTTAAGTATTTAACACATTATACCAATTATATAAAAACATCGTAAAACAAACTTTAGCAGTGCAATACACCATAAAAACAGATACTAGTAAACTCAACAATATTGCATTACATCACTATAATTGTAACTTTGAATTACGAAATCTTATAATAAATAAACATGCGCCAATCAATAGTACATATAGCCTTAGTTGTAAGAGATTACGATGAAGCAATAGATTTTTATACAAAAAAACTGAACTTCGATTTAGTTGAAGACACATACCAGCCAGAACAGGATAAACGATGGGTTGTTGTATCGCCACCCGGATCAAGCGGAACAACAATACTACTTGCCAGAGCTTCAAAACCAATACAGGAAGATTTCATAGGTAATCAAGCAGGCGGAAGAGTATTCCTGTTCCTTAACTCAGACGACTTCTGGAGAGATTATAACGATATGATTGCAAAAGGTATTGAGTTTGTACGCGAACCAAAAGAGGCCGATTATGGTACTGTAGCTGTATTTAAAGATCTGTATGGAAACCTGTGGGATCTGTTGCAATTAAACAGCAATCACCCGCTTGCATTCAAAGATTAACTACAGAATTATAATCTCTTAATAAACGTAATTACATAAAATGTAAATGCATGAAAAAGCTACTTGACATTGATAACTGGAACAGAAAAGATCACTTTAATTTCTTTAAAGAGTTTGACGAGCCATTCTATGGGATTACAACTGAGATTGATTGCACAACAGCATATAACTACTGTAAAAGCCATAACATATCATTCTTCATCTATTACCTGCACTGTACACTTACTGCTGTAAACAATATAGAGGAGTTCAGGTATCGTATATCAGATAATAAGGTATACATATACGATAAGATTGATGTCTCAGCAACTATAAGCAGAGCCGACAATACATTCGATTTCTCATTTATACCTTACTGTAGCAGATTTAATGAGTTTGCAGAGAATGCTAAAGTTGAAATAGAGCGGATTAAGGCTACAAAAGGACTTAACCCTACTATATCTGGCGATAATGTTATACACTTTTCGTCTGTTCCATGGATAAGATTCACATCGCTATCGCATGCACGGAATTTTTCATTTAACGATAGCTGCCCTAAAGTATCTTTTGGTAAGATGGAAGAATCTGATGGCAGAAAAACAATGCCAATATCTGTTCATGTTCACCATGCTTTAATAGATGGATACCATCTGGGTAAATTTATTGATGAAATTCAGAATCTTATGAACAGAGATAATATATAATTACTGATAATGAAAGATACCTTAACAACTGAATGGAATAACAACCAGAAACTACTCAGAACTTTAATTAGTAAAGATAGTACGCACTCTGCTGCAATAGATTTATGCCTTAAGCAGCACGCAATGGTTCACAGATCTGAGGTGTCTGATTACCACCAGAGCACTCTAGAAGACCCTCTTTGGAACAACATTACCGAAGATATTTTCAGAGATTTTGTGAATTCTGATCACGGAACAATTGCCAGAAACATGTGGCACTCTACAAGAATAGAGGACATTACAATGAACCTGTTAGTAGCAGAGGATATACAAGTTTTTAAAACAGATAACTGGCAGGAGAGGCTAAATACCACAATTCAGGATACAGGTAATGCCATGACTAATCAGGAGGTAATAGAGTTTAGCAGAAATGTAAACATGCCTGAATTAATAAATTACAGAGTTGCCGTAGGTAAAAAATCGCAACAGATTATTAACACATTAAGTTATAAAGATCTTAAAACAAGAGTTAGTCTGTCCGGATTAAAAGCCATTATAGATCAGGGCGCTGTTCTTGATATCGAAGGGGCAAACTGGCTTATAGATTTCTGGTCTAAGAAAAATGTTGCAGGTATTCTGCTAATGCCTGCAACCAGACATAATCTGGTACATATAAACCAGTCAAAAAGAATTAAACAAAAGCTAATAAAAAGACAAAGGGATAAATGAATTCCCCTTGTTGTCCGTATCTAATTATTAGTAACTATTTCTGTTCGCTGCCAATCTTAATAACCATACCCATCTTACTCATAACATGCTCGTAGGCACCTTTTGTATGTGGTTTAAGACAATCGCTGCAATCCTTAACGCCATTTGTATATTTATAGTTACCGCCACACTCCTGCTTTAGCATATAGAGCGGACAGAAACAAAACAGACAGTTAAACTCATCCTCATTCTTCACCTTATGACAAGGAAAAAACTCACATTCACGATGTTGAGTAAATTTATAATTCTCAGTCTCTGTTCTAGTCATATCAATTTATTTTTACCTCACCTACAAAAGTAGCTTTTAACTACAAATAGCCCACAATATTTATATCATTTTGTACACATAACACTATACAACTACAATAAAATTATATATTTTTGCCCTCCTTAACAGAATATTAAATACCCCGTAAATAGTAACCAGAATATAATTCATTAAATAATAAAATCATGTATAAAAGTTCGCCTTTAACTCCAATATTCAAATATGTACTTCCAATTGGGTCGTTAGTTATTATAATAGCAGGTATTTTAAAACTTAATACTACCGATGACCCAAGCTTTGCTACAACATATATTATTTCAGGAGTATGGTCACTGCTATTAGTGCATAGGTTACCATTAATATTAAAAAACATAACTGCAACAGAGGATGGTTTAGAAATATCAGAGATCTCAAAAAAGGTACTGGTTCCGTACAAAGATATAGAGTGGACAACAAAGTTTCACTTCTTATCGCCATGGTTTGTAACCATAAAATATTACGACAACAAATCAGGTAAACATAAACTTGTATCATTTGCTCCAAACAAAAAAGATGGTATGCGATCCTCAGATGATGCAATGACACTCTATATAAATGAGAAAATAGCAACAGAGAATCCTAACTACTCAAAAGAAAATATACCATCTAAAACAAAGAACAGACTATTACTAATTACAGCATTTATACCTTTTGCTGCACTAATGGTATATGCAAATATGGGTTAACTTAACCCAAACAACCAAATGTAATCTACTCCCAACAGAGATTACATTTGGTTTCTGATTATCTCTCTCCCTGAAACAACATATCACACGCTATTACATATCAGAACCAAACAACTCTTAGAAACATTAAAACGGCATTAACGTAATTTAACAACCAACTGATATATCAATAGGTTATATTTGTACCATATAATCAATAATAAAGATGGTACAATCTCTAATTCTAATACGTTTAAAACAGCTATACAGATCGTTAAAAGATATTGGCCTGCTACGCTTTATACTCCTTATTGCAATAATCACATTTCTGATATCAGCACTGTTTATTAAATCTGCCGATTACACAAATGCACTATACATCAGCTTAGGTTTTAATCTCCTTATCCTGATTATACACATAAAACGTAAAGACAAACTATTCTTAAAAAGTCACTTTACAAATTACAAAACAGTAATGCTCACAGAGTATATAATATTGTCTGCACCTGTAATAGCAGCACTCATAGCAAATAACCAATTCAAACCACTAATTATATTTATATCAATAGCTCTTACAGTAAATATAGATAGCAAACCACAAAACCGAAGTTACAACAGTTGGTTACAGAAACTTATACCTAATGATAGCATAGAGTTTAAATCAGGTACAAGACGATACCTGATTGTATTAGCAGCTATATGGATAACCGGAATTGCAGCATCGTTTTATACAGCGACTATACCAGTAGTTATGTTTATTATTGGAATAATAGTACTGAGCTTCTATGAACAGTGCGAACCTTTACAGATACTTACATCGTATGAGCTTAGTTCCAAAAAACTAATGGCACTCAAGATCAAGAGACACTTTCAGATATACACCGTAATAATGATTCCGATGGTTATACTATTTATAGCTTTTAACCATACATTATGGTATATAGTTGCAACAGAATATATTGTACTACTCACACTGCATATATATGCCATTACTGTAAAATATGCACTCTATAAACCAAACGTAAAATCGCAGGCTGCTCAAACACTGGTAGCAATAGGCGCTATAGGAGCACTAATAGCTCCACTCCTGCCCCTTACAATAATTATGGGAATCAGGTTCTATATAAAATCAATTAATAACCTTAACCAACACCTGAATGATTACAATTAATAACATAACGGTAACATACAACAAGAGAAACAGAGTAATTAATAACCTGAATCTATCACTAAAAGATGGGTTAATACATGGTATTGTCGGACTTAACGGTGCCGGTAAAACAACACTGTTAAATACTATTTATGGTCTTAAAAATAGTAGTAGTGGTACAATAGAACACAACAACAGCGTACTTAACAAAAAGAATATAGCATATCTTACAACAGATAACTTCTTCTACACAAATATTACCGGCCGCGAATATCTTAGCCTGTTCAGAAACAACAATTTTAATGTAGATGAGTGGAACCAGCTATTCATACTTCCTCTTGATACAATTGTTGAGAAGTACTCAACAGGCATGAAGAAGAAACTGGCACTAATGAGTATACTTAAACAGGACAAACCCGTATTAATTCTGGATGAACCATTCAATGGATTAGATATTGAATCGTGTCGGATTATTCGTATGATACTACTTAAGTTAAAAGAGAAAGGCAAAACTGTAATTATCACCTCACATATTATTGAGACATTGACAAATCTGTGTGATCTTATCCACTACCTTGATGCCGGACAGATAAAGTATACCAGAGATAAAAATCGATTCACTGAGTTTGAGAATGAGTTATTCAACAAGATAGAGAATGAAAATGCAGGTATAATTGAGGATTTGTTGTAATAACATTTCTGTTCGAAACAGAATATTTACTATTTAACTTCCTCCAAACTAATAACGCTGATTGCAATGAGGGTTATCTATGGACTGATTAATTCAGCAAACAAACTCTGCAATTCATGCTAACTGCCTCTAAATTTTTAAGCTGCCCCTTCAGGGCGACAATCCCTTTCTATATGTTACCCAATGCGTTGCATTGGGCTATAGTAATCCGAGCCTTCAGCCCGTAATATCTCTCCAAGAACATAAATCGCAATCAGATAAATATCCAGATTATAGAATGTAGCCTCCAATATAATCTCATATCAAAGGGTAAATAACTATATGTTAATATAATAATTATACATATCGTACAACAAATCGCCACGAAGTGGCAGCCTATTTAGCCTGAGGCAACGCCTCAGGTATCAGAGAACCAACACCCGCCCTGTAAGGGCAGCTTAATATACAGACAGTTACAATAATAAACACAGATATTTATTTATACAACATTTTTTATTCTATCTTACCATATAAAATAGAAACAACGTATATTAAAATGAAAATAATACTTATATCATCAAGTCCAAGAGCTAAATCAAGAACACTTGAGCTGGCTACAAACACATTAGAAACATTAAACAAACTTGGTGTACAGACAGAAATATACTCAGTACGCGGAAAAGATATTAAACACTGTAGAGCCTGTAACAGATGCAAAGTGGTCGGAAGCTGTGTAATTAAAGATGATATGCAGGAACTATACATCAAACTAAAAGAGGCTGATGGTATAATTATAGCATCGCCGGTATACTTTTATGATATAAACAGTCAGCTAAAAACAATTATAGACAGAACATATGCAATACAACCTATGAATGGCAACAAAGTGGGTGCTACAATTGTAACTGCCGGAAGTATCGGGCATTCTGGTGCTATAAAAACAGTAGAGACATTCTTTACTGTACATGGTATTGCAAACACTGGGTTTATAAGTGCTTACGCCACAAAAGAAGAACTTGTAAAAGCCAAAGAATCAGCAAACAATCTTGGTAATAAGATGTTTGAGGCAATTAAGTTATTAAAAGATAGTAAAACAGAACCATTCAGAATGCTTAACCACTACTCATATGGTACTCATACACTATAATTAAATATATAGATATAAAAAGGTTCAGGAGGTACTAGAAAAACCTCCCGAACAAAAAAAGCGAAACTGTCAGATTACAAAACAGTAACAATTATTAACCAGTAAATTACTAAACTCTATTTCTCATTCTTGCAGCCTTTCCTTCGCTATCAATAACCTGATATATCTCGTTCCTCAATGTTTCCCAACTTTTATCATCAGAAAAACTGGCTTTTGATGTTACAAGTAACATGATACTATCAATAAGTCCGCGAACAACTTTACGCAAATCAGACGTATTCTCCTTAGTACCACCTGCAACAAAGCTATTTCTCACAACAATACTATTCTCCAAAGAATCTAATCTGTTTACTACAGCATTAATCCATTCATGAGCATCAAGCAAAACAATATAACTCATATTTTCAGGATCATTCAGGTCGGCAATAAGGCTCTTTGCACGTGAGTTCTGCTCACTAAGAGTAAGTGCGTTAAGTGTCCAACCATGACGCTCAATTATGGCTATAATTATGCCGGCAGCGCTGCTAATATCGTCGTTACCAACAAGCTGTTTTGCTTTAAGAAAGTATCTTAATGCTCTGAATGCATTATCAAACAGATCATCCTTCTCACTTACATCATCGGTAAACTCCTTGGTAGTACGCTGATACATTGCAAGTTTAATCCTCTCCAGATAACCAGAGATTAATCCTCTAAGCTTAATCAGGTCAGCATCATCAATATCAACACTGTTTAATACATTAAATATTCGTTCTGTGAATGAGTAGAATCTGTCTACTGTAAAAAGATAATATGGTATAGTTTTCATAAACGTTCTAATTATGGTTTTATACATTATCTAATTTATTACATAAAATAATACAACGCAAATATTATTCTATCTTTTTATCTCTGTTTCAATATATTAACAACGAACACATACATAAAACAGTGTAATAAATCTAAAAAATACATTTTGTTATAATCAAAATGCACTAGCAACGCAACTAACTAATAAACAACAGATAACATACATTTTGCAAGAGTAATAATTTTTGGAATGATATTTTGGCAAAAAAACATCAAAAAAAAATTTAAAAATTGATTATTTTCAATTTTTCAACCCTTAACGCACTCAAAATTGATCTGTTTTGGTCGTGGTATATCAATATGAATGTTTACAATCTGCTATTTTCTCCATTTTCATGACAAAATGACTCAAGATTGTAGTGCACTGAACAAAATGTATCATTCAAAGAATTGTTAATCATCTGTTTTGTACAATTGATATCGATTTCACTCATAAAAGAGATATATAATATTAATTTCATACCATTCAGAATATTAGAAACGATATAAAAGCACCAAAAACCTGACATAAAATTATTTTTTGTCAGTAAATTGTTTGGGAACCTACCCTCCTACTCTTGCTGTTAATACAGAATATTCAGGAGAGGTTTATAAAGATATTGTGATGGATATAGAATAGTGCAAGGCATATGTTTTGAATGGTTATTGTGTATAGTATTCTCTAATATCTATCTTTTAAAATGTGTTTAATCAATGATCTATATTAGTTACCCAATGCATTGCATTGGGTATAGTAATCTGAGCCATCAGCCCGTAATATCTCCACAAGAACATAAATCGCAAGCAGGTAAATATCCAGGTTATAGAATGTAGCCTACAATATAATCTTCAAAAAAAAGTAAGCAGCTATATGTTAATGTAATAATTGCAACAAATCGCCACGAAGTGGCAACTTATACAGCCTGAGGCAACGCCTCAGGTATCAGAGAATCAAGACCTCGCCCTGTAAGGGCAGCTTAATATACAGACAGTTACAATAATAAACACAGATATCTATTACCACAACATTTTGGGTTTATACCAGAAACAAAACTCTCATGAAACAACAAATAGGGTTAGTCATATTATTAAATTGGACAAACAAAACTCTTTACTTAACATATAATCTATTTTTTATATATTGCTTGCAGTTATAATAACTAATACAAATAGTAATGACAAAAACTAAAAGCCTCCTGACAATACTCCTTGTAATAATTTACTCTGTATCAAATGCTCAGATTAATGATATTGCAGTAAAATCAATAGACAGTATGGTTAACAATTGGAATAGAGCAAAAGCCCCGGGAGGTGCTATTGGCATAATGCAGAACGGAAAGATAATATACACCAACAGCTTTGGTTTGGCAAGTATTGATTACAATATACCAAACAGAGATACTACCCTATTTAATATTGCCTCTATATCTAAACAATTTACATCGCTAGGTATAATAAAGCTTCATTTAGAAGGCAAATTATCTATTGATGATGATATAAGAAAATATCTGCCATTTGTACCAGATTTTGGTAACAAAATAACCATAAGACACCTTATGCATCATACAAGTGGTTTAAGAGATTTGCACTCTATACTCACCCTTGCCGGATGGAGGGAAAATGATCCTCGTTCAAACAAAGACCTTATAAGGGTTATGAAAAATCAGCGTGATCTTAACTTTAAGCCGGGCGATATGTATCTCTACTCAAACACAAACTACATATTTATGGCTCTAATAATAGAGTACATTACTGACGAAGTATTTGAGCAGTGGATGAAGAGAGAGATATTTAATCCTCTGGGATTACATAATACTTATGTTGAGGCTAACTCAACAGATGTGGTACCTAATAATGCTACATCTTACAATCAGAAAAAGGATAACAGCTATAGCAGATCTGTAGAGTACTGGAACTATACCGGATCTGGTAATATACACACCAATGTTTACGATCTGTTGCGTTGGCAAAATAACTATATAAAACCAACACCGGGTTGGGAAAAAGCTTTTGATATGATACAGACAACAGATCTGCTTAATAATGGCGATTATCTGGATTATGCATTTGGTGTTCGTATAGATAGCATAAACAATATAAAGAGAGTATCGCACGGAGGTAGTATTGGTGGTTTCAGATCATTTGCATGTACGTTTCCGGATAAAAACATAAGCATTGTTCTATTAACAAACTTCTCAAGAGGTAATCCGCGTGGTAAATTGAATAGAGTAGCAGAGATTATTATTCCTGAACTCAAAGAAATAGCAGATAAAGAGGTATTATTCAATAATAAAAAAACGGCAAAAATCAGGAATATCAAAAAATTCGAAGGCGATTACTGGTTTGATAAGGCATATTCGTGGCGTAAAATATATGTAAAGAACGATACGCTTTGGTACCATAGAAAAATGGGTAACGAGAGTCCGCTGCGTTATATTGGTAATAGTGAGTTTATAATTATGCCAAAGGCTAAATGGAGGGTAAAATTCATTACAGATAAGAGAGTTGTAAAGTCTATGATTGTTAAATCAAACAGATTTACAAATATATTTAAACCATTTACTCCGGTAGATATTTCTCCGGAATATATAAAAGAGTATACAGGACGTTACTACAGTCCGGAGCTTGATACATATTATACTATAACATCTGAGGATGATACTTTAATGGGACATCACCCACGTCATGGCGATTTTTTAATAGAAGCTCTTGCCAAAAGAGATAAATTTATAAGCAACTCTCCGCTGAAAGAGATTCTTTTTATACGAGACAGTAATAATAATATTATTGGTATGAGGGTATCATATAGCAGAGTAAAGAATCTTTGGTTAAAGAAAGTATCTAAGGTAGATTTTAATATCTTATAACAAAGGTTCTCTGTATAGCAGATTAATAATTATCCGGAAATTAATAGCTTTAAAATAAAAAAACATGGTACTAGCAGGTACCATGTTTAAATTACATTGAGTAAATCTCAAATTATAGAATATAGAACTAAAATGCAGGTGTAAATGTAAGTATAGAGGTATTAAACGGAGTGTAGAAAGATGTTTCACCTCTGCATATATTACCTCCTGGTTCGCCATCGGTAATATCTACCCTTACAGAATGTCCAATCGATCCATTATTACTCTTTACAAAAACCAGTTCAAGCGGATTTTCTGTCATAAGTAATGGTCTGTATACCGACTCATCTGCAGCTTTTACATACCAACGCACCACCTGAAATGGCCCCTGAATTTCAGGCGCTTCAACTACCAGTTTCACCTTAACAAAATCGCCAATAACAGTGCTGCTAATAACCTTAACTTTTACCTGTGGCAGTAGTGGCGCTTTTGCGTTTACAAACAGGCAAAACATTGCCATAACTAATAATACTCCAATCTTTTTCATGCTAAATACAATTTATAATTTTGCCTACTCTTTATGCTTTTCGGCTTCTGCAATCGTACACAAATAGCAAAACACATACAGTACTCACAACACTGCTGTCAACTGTAATACAACCATAAAATATCCGGAATCTATCTCAAAAAAATCTGCTAAAAGCTGACAAATCTCTATATATTGATATGTAAATATATAATAATAACGGATAACCATAAAGCATATTGTAAATTATTATCAGAATTCATTTTTTGTATATTCGCATATAGAGTAAAATTATT
Source organism: Bacteroidales bacterium UBA6680 (assembly GCA_002454955.1). GTDB lineage: Bacteria > Bacteroidota > Bacteroidia > Bacteroidales > UBA6680 > UBA6680. The sequence continues at coordinate 13,951 of DKJY01000021.1, read as the reverse complement.
ATGATAAAAGACAGACAGAGGAGCGAGTACACATCAAGAATAAACCGAACAATGGATTATATTGAGAATAACCTGAGCAGGCAGATGACACTTGATGAGCTTGCTAATGCCGCAAACTTCTCTAAATTTCATTTCAATCGTATATTCAGATCGTTTACCGGAGAGACACCATTCAGCTTTATTCAGCGATTAAGGGTACAGAGGGCTGCCACGTATCTACTCAATAACTATAATATATCAATAACTGATATTGCAATGCAGTGTGGTTTTACAGATATATCAATCTTTGCAAGATGCTTTAAGAGACATTTTGGTATATCGGCATCGGAGTACAGAGATATAAAAACAGAGAATAGCAATATAGATCAAACAGATAGCAATAAAGTACAATACAGAGACTCTTCTGAACCATATATTTGTCCTGAATTACAAACAATTAAATGGAGATCAGATATGGAATTAAACAAAGGTGTTGAGGTTAAAGTACTGGAAGAGCTTACTGTTGCATATGTTAGAAATATTGGTCCGTACAATGGCAACAAAGAGATGTTTCAGGAGTTACGTAACAAACTTTTTACATGGGCAGGTGCACATGGACTAATTAATACAGATAACTTCAGGTTTCTGGTAATGTATCATGACAATCCGGATAGTGCTGTAAATGATAATCTGAGGATGACACTATGTGTTACTGTACCGCCCAATACTAAAACCGGTGGAGAGATTGGTAAAATGGTTATTGAGGGATCGAGATATGCTGTTGCTCGTTTTGAACTTACAGGAGCCGATTTTCAGAGAGCATGGAACTGGACATACGGAACATGGTTACCAGAGAGTGGTTATATGCCCGATGATAAGCCATGCTTTGAGGAGTATATTGGAGCTCCGGTAGATGGTAACTATACCATTGATATCTGTATTCCGGTAAAATAATCCGCTTATTATAGCTGTATAGTACAAAATTCTGTATAGTTTATATGTGCAAAATCTTTTAAATAGAGTGTCTGATACTAACCAGTATGGTTACAATCAGACACTCTATTTATATTTTGACGAATGAACAAGTATCGCTAATACACTATATACAAGTATTTTAATCTCACGCAATAACTATTAGTAATCATCGTTTATTTACTTGTAACAGCTGTTCTGAATTACATTTTTATTAAAAACAACTATATTGCAGCTGTTTCGCAAGACATAAATTATAGATAATGGTTAAGAAAATCCTTTTTGGTATTGTAACTTTTATGGTTGCACTTATTGTGCTGTTTATCGCTGTATTCTACAAGCCTGATCTTTCTAAAAGTCAGTTAAAGAAGTATATATCTGAGTCGTCTAAATTTATGTTACTTGATAACGGAGCCAAGATGCACTACAGAGATCAGGGCAACAGATCAGGAGAGGTTATTCTGCTGATACATGGCAGATTCACATCGCTGCACGCCTGGGAGAGATCTGTTGAACATCTTAAGAAGGATTACAGGATTATATCTGTTGATATCTTAGGACATGGGTTAACCGGAAAATATCCTGAGAATATATATACAAGGACATCGCATAGAGATGCTTTACATATGTTACTTGAGAAACTTAACATTAACAGATACAACATTGCTGGTTGCTCGTTTGGAGGAGCAATAGCTATTGAGATGGCTCTGAAATATCCTGATGAGATTAATAATATGATACTTATAAATTCTGAGGGGATATCGTTTAATGAGTTTGAAGAGGAGGATGAGATGCTTGCCAATGAGTATAGTGTTTCGCCTGACGATCCTAAATACAATAAACTATCGATTCTACAGAAGATTGGGTGCCGAATAGTTGCATCAAGTCTCATTAAACATGTACTAGCAGACATATCGCACGATGATGAGGCTGTAACAGATAGTCTGATTAACTATTGCCAAGAGATTTTACAGTATAATGGTAACAGAGAGGCACAGGTACTGATGTTAAGGCAGGAGCTATATGAGCTATCAAAAAACAGAGACGATCTATTACCTCAGTTAAGCAAAATAACCACCCCTACCCTAGTTATACATTGCGATAAAAATGGTAAAACATCAATGCGTATATCTAAGCTGTTCAATAATAATATAACAAATAGCAAGTTCAAACATATAGATGGTCCATTATATCTGCCTATGGTTGATAAACCAAAGGAGATTTCAGAGGCAATGTCGGAGTTTATTAGTAATAAGAGTAATTAAATAGCAACATTTAATTACAATAACCACAATATACAGGTACAATTTTTATATCGCTAAACAGCTAATTGTACAATTATTATCTCACATAATATATCTAATGTAAACACCATAAACAGGTGTGTAAACATATTGTAATACTAAACACTTAACCATATAAAATCAATAATTTAATTTCGGAGTATTATTGGTTGTTCACAATATAGTGGTTGGTATTTTGTGTTGCAGTTAATATCGTTAAATCATAGCCAGAACAGAGATGGTTTTTTGATTTATGTTGGTGTCAAAGGCATATGTCTGTTCATACAGACATATTGCCTCTTGTGATAAAAATATAGGTTTGTTTGTGTAAATAGGTTAAATAAAGCCAGGCTCTATTTTATAATTAAAACCGAGTGCACATATAATATATCATAGTAGCCTGTTTGGGTTTATTTTTTAGATTAAAAAGGGTAAGTATGTTACTTTAACATCTTACCCTTAGTTTTTATATAGTTATCTACTCATGTTTAATCAGATAATAATTTCTTTAACAAAATATATTGCATAGAACTATCTCATTGTTAAAAGCAATTACTATCTGACTCTTTATTTGAGCATTAACACACGCTGTTAATCTATTGTAACAATCAAAAAATATACTATTAACATAATGTAATACCAAATATTCAATAGCATATTCCAATTAATATAAATTAGCAATCATTAGATTTTTAGTTGGGATTGTAATATGAAACCTGCAAGAGATGTCTCTTGTAATGCGTGATTATAAATGAGACTGATTTTGCTCGTTTCATATATATTTTAATTTAAATAAATTATTATTATGAGAGTTTTTTACAGTATTGCAGTTATTGCAATAACATTTATGCTATTTACAGGTTGTGAAAAAAGCGAAGTATCGTCTAAAGAGAAAGAATACAGTAGTCTTAAATTAGGTATTTCAGAAAAGAGTAGCAGAAGATCGGCCGGAGCATCTTCTTACAAATTATCAGAGGTTACACATGCATTAATAACTATTACAAAAGATGGAGCTATTTATGAGAATTACGATCTGCAACATGTAAAAATGTCGCAATGGGGATCATCTGCAGAATTCTCTACCCAGCAGATTAAGTTGCTTGTGGCAAATGGATATAAGCTTACAAAATTCGAGCTACAGAATAAGGATAACAAAACAATATTTGCGGCACCAATTAAAGGTTCAAAATATGCTGCATATGTATCAAATCCTCTAAGTATTGATTTTAATATTACATCGGGTGATAATTCAAAAATTGAGGTAGAGGTTGTTAGTACTGAGAATGCTACTCCATCAGATTTTGGATATGTTAGTTTTATTGTAAAGCTTGCTGGTAACAAAGATCATAACGATATGGTATTTGTAAAAGGCAGCACCTTTAAGCTAAATAGTTCTAAAGGGAATAGTGAGATTTCATATAATGTTACTTTAAGCGATTTTTACATATGCAAATATGAGGTTACACAGGAGTTATGGTTTAAGATAATGGGGAAGAAACCACTTAACTATAAAGGTGGTAAATTACCTGTTGTAAATATCTCATGGGAAGAGATGCAAACCTTTATAGCAAAGCTTAATCAGAAAACAGGAAAAAAATACAGACTTCCTACAGAGGCAGAACTTATATATGCTTCAATTGGAGGGGTAAAAAGTAAGGGGTATGAATTTTCTGGTGGTAATACACTTAACGATGTTGCATGGAGTGCAAATAACTCTAATGGAACAATACAGATTGTAGGTACAAAAAAACCAAACGAATTGGGTATATACGACATGTCAGGTAACGTATATGAGATGTGTGCTGACAAAACAGATAATACATACCCTATTAACTACAGTACAACAGATGTAACAGATCCAGTTGGTACAAAAGGAAATATAAGAATATACAGAGGTGGTGGATTTGACGATAAAAGTGAACTATACTTTCATGTTAACTGTCATGATAATCATGCAGTGTGGCAAAGAGTAAGAAATCACTGCTACATAAGTACAAAATTTGGTAGTGTCGGATTCAGATTAGCTTGTGATAAATAGAGATAGTCTGTAATATATAAACAGGCTAAATAAGGTCTGATATATAAAAAAGGGTAAGTGTGTCTGATGAACACCTTACCCTTTGCTTTTACCCATGTTTTTGCAATCAATTAATAGAGATAACGGCATAATAACTTATAAAAAAGGAGGAGGATCCTGAAGAATATTTTCAACACAAAGGTTATCATTAACTAACTATTTATTTGACAAATACAGTATACTGTTAATCTTTAGTAACATAAAAAAAGGGCCTTGTTAACATATTGTAATACAAAGCATATTAATTGCACATAATCAATCATATATTTTAGTATTTAATATAGATATTTTAGTTAGGATTTGTAAGATAATACAAGTAAAGATTTGGTTATCTATGTGGCAAAGGGCATATATGCAGACAACATGATATATGCCCTTTTAAACTATTTATAAACAAAACAATGTAGAATGAAGACACTTTTAAAACAGTTTGTAATTACTATTATGTTAATTATAATACCCATAATTGGGTATAGTCAGAGTATCAAGATGACTTTAGATGATTCTGGCAGTATTATTAAAACAATCAATAATGGCGATAATGTATCGTTAGGTAATCTTGGTGATAATATTTCTGGTGCATACGGGAAAGTATATTATGTAAAGATAAAGAATACCGATTCTGCCAATGATCTTGTTATATCAAATGTAAAGCTTGGTAATAATAAATATTTAGCACTATCTGACTTCAATAAGATTTCGGTTATAACTACATCTAATGAATATCAGATATTCATGATGTACAAGGTTCCGGGTACTATTACAAAAGAGACAACATTTATTGAGTTTGATACTAATGATCCGATAAACAGTAAAGTTAGATTAGATTTTGTTGTAAACCCTGATAATGGAGAGTTTACCTTTACAGCAGAGTCGCCACATACAATAAATAGCAATATCATTAATATTGGGCACATTAAACTGAATGATACAAAAGATATAAGCTATAAGATTAAGAATATTGGTAAAGGATATGCCAGATTAAGTGAGGTAAAAGATATTGTTACAAATAACCAGTTAACAAGCTCTACTAAAATTTCATCTACCTTTGCTCCTAATGACTTTGCAAGTAACACATTAACATTTAAAGCTATAACACCAGGTGATATTGCTAACACACAATTTACACATGAGGTGACAAAAGGAAAGGTAGCCAAGCATACATTCAGAATAAAAGGTAAAGTTATTGTTCCAATACTTAAAATAACAAACGGTGGAAATGTTGTTAATGAGGGTGATGAGGTAAAACTACCAGACATAGTATACAAATCAGGCACCACATCATATAACCTATCAATACCTATAGAGAATGTTGGTGATGACATTCTGACAATATCAAAATATACTATTGAGGGCGATAATGACAATGAATTCTCTGTAGGCGGAACTCAATATTTGAGTGGTAACAGCAAAGGAAATATTAATTTAAAAATATCGCCTCATGCACATGGTGAGAGACGTATTAAGTTAAAGGTAAATAGTAACTCTTATAATAATCCGAATACTTATATATATGTTAAAGTGGTTATTAGAGCACCATATCTGTCTCTTTTAGATGAAGATGGCAACACATACAACTACAACGATGAGTTTACGGTTGGTTCCAGCACTGGAGGCAATAAGGTAACCAGAAATCTGATATTCAAAAATACAGGAAACATGGCACTGAATATATCTAGATTGTATATAGAGTTGCTGGGAGATAATAAAGCATTTAGTATTAAAAACACACCTAAAAAGAGCCTCGCTCCTAATGAACAGACAGATGTTACAATTGAGTATAATCCTAAAGCCATAAGCAAGAAAGAGAATCCTAAAACAAGATTATACATTATGGCTAACGCTATGAAGATATACTATAGTTTTGTTTTAAAGGCTAATAATAGTTTTTCAGATGTATTATTGACTAAAAACAGTATAGATTATATAAACAACACTACATTAACATACAACGATATATCTGTTAATAACCCTAAAACAGAATCTCTTACACTTACAAACAGTGGCAATATAGATCTGAATTTGAGTAACCTAAAAATAACTAACGACAATAGCAACTACTACACTATAATTGAACCAATATCTGATATTACTATTAAACCGGGTAAGAGCATAAATCTAAAATTAAAATTTGCTCCAAAGCAAAAGGTGGATAAGTATAAAGCACAGCTAAACTTTACAACAAACGATTATGAGGATAGTAACTTTGTTCTAAATCTTTCCGGAACATCAATAAAACCATCAATAGATGTAAATGATTCTTCTAATAATGATATATCTCAAAATAGTGTTACAGATAAGGTTACCATAACACATCCTTTAACAAAAACTTTACAGTACAAGATAAAAAACTGTGGTAAAGCAAAACTTAACATTAACGATATTATAGTTGATACGCCCGATGGCATTACAGCCAGGGTTATTTATACCAACAGCGATATAGATTATGAGAAGAGTAATATGCTGGCAATAGAGTATAAAGCGACTAAACCCGGCGGACATTTTAAGGCTAAAGTAACGCTTAAGACAAACGATTATGAGGTGCCTGAATTTGTTTTCTACAATAGTTTTATTGCAATGGTTCCTTCATTAGAGGTAGCTGTTACTAATGTAATACCAAACAATAGTATTATTAACTTTGGCAGCAGCACTATTAAAGAGTTCTCTCTCAGAAATGCAGGCAGTCATACACTTAATATAAACAGTATTACAATTGATGGTGCCGACAAAGATTATTTTACGATAAAATCGGATGTTAAAAGCATCAGTTCAAATACTGATACCAAGGTTGTAGTAACATGCAAATCAGGTTCTGGTACAAAAACAGCAACGCTTATAATAGATAGCGACGATCCTATAAACCCAAAGTTTAACATTACTCTTAAAGCCGATAATAGTGCACCAAAACAGGCTAATATAGAGGTTAAGTATAAAGGTAACAGTATAAGCAACAACAGTAATATTAATTTTGGTATCACATCTGATGCAACAGAAGATGTGATTATCAGAAACAGTGGTAATATAGCATTAGATATTAACTCAATTGCAATTACTGGTGCCAATAAAAACGATTTTACACTATCGTCGTACAACAAATCTGTAGAGGCTGGAAAAGAGATGGTTTTAAAGATTACATACAGATCAAATATAGCAGGTAAAAAGAGTGCTAAGATTGCAATTACCTCAAACGATAAGGACACGCCAGCATTTGACATCAATCTAAACGCTGAAACAAATAAGAGCACAGCTATTAATAAGGGTAATTTAAATCTATTCAGTGTATATCCTAACCCTTTCTCAGACCATATAACTATCAGCAATATTGAAGGGAAAGAGTATATAGTTAATATGTATAGTATAAGTGGAATAAAGATTATATCAAAGACACTAACTGATACAACTGTCAGCATAGCAACAAATATTCCATCTGGTATATATATAGTAGAGATTCTTAGTAACAACAGAACATACAGATATAAGGTAATCAGAGAGTAATTATTCCTTCACTTTGTATAGGCCATGGCGAGCATTTAATGTGAGCTGTGGCTCTTTTTTTAATTAGATGTAATTAATATAATATTATGCACAAGATTTTAACAACAATTCTATTCACCTTTGTTATCTCGTATGCAATGTCTCAGAACCTGAGTATGACATTTAATATGAGTGGTAAACCAGAGAAAGGTGTAAATAATAATCAACGGGTTTCAATTGGTAATTATGGCAAGAGTTCTTCTCTTAAATCCTTTACATTAAACATAAAAAATGAGCACAAAACCAAAGATTTATCACTTAAAGATTTAAGTTATAACAGTAATGGAACAGATATAGGTGGTTTTCCAATTACAACCACATCTGCAACAATTAAACCGGGGAAAAAATATGAGTTTACTATTTGGTATCAGCCGCCGGGTAGTATCAGCCCCAATGGGTGGTCTATATTAACGTTTAATACAAATGATCCGGATAACCCAACCATAAAGGTTGAGTTTGAGGTTAATCCAGACAGAGGAGACTTTAATATCACATCGTCAACTCATAGTATTAATAGTAATACAATAGATATAGGTAATGTAAAGCTAAATTCATCAAAAGATATAGTACTTAACTACGAAAACTTAGGTAAAGGCTACCTTGGTATAAGTAAAGCTATTTTAAATAGTCCTAATAACAAACTAATCTTTACATACAACGATGAACAATTACTATCTCCCTTAGAAATGATATCAGGAAAAAATAAGAAAGTAACTATTGAAGGGTTAAAAAGGGGGAATATAAACTCTACTATAGAGTATAACTTAACAAACGACAGTAAAAAAAAATATACTATTAATATTATTGGTAAGGTAATTGCTCCTGTTACGCAATTGGAGTATAATGGTAATATTATAACCGATGGTGCTGTACTTAATATGCCTGTAAACAACCATTCAAATCACTTTGAGAATATAACAATCAGGAATATTGGCGATGATATTTTAGGTGTATACAATACTACAGAAGAGGGTGATACAGAAGATGAGTTTTCGGTTCATCATCCTTCTGACAGAAATATAGCACCCGGAAAGACATCAAACTTAAGAATTGATATCACTCCTAAAAAGATTGGTAATAAGAGCGTTAAATTTACAGTTAAAACTACAGGCTACAACAGCCGGAGTATTTCTTTTACTGTAAAGAAACTGATTCAGGCTTCAATAATAACAGTTATAGATGAATCTGGTAACAAATATGACACGAACCCTATAATTGATATGGGTAATATAAACTTTGGTGAGAAGGTAACTAAAAACGTAATCATAAAAAATACAGGGAATAAGGTATTAACCATATCAAAGTTTACAAAAGAGTTCAGTGATTTTAAGATTGTAAAGCGTCCAAAAATGTCGGTTGCTGCCGGAGAGTCAACAACTATTCAGTATGAGTATACATTCAACAACATATTGGGTTCTAAGAAACCATATTGCCTTCATAATATAGAAACCGATGCCAAAAACAGAATAACTAACATATACAGCTTTCTGAATCAGAAATATGCTAAGCTTATGTTCATAAAAGATGGCAGTGAATACAACTCTAATTACTACAGTTTTGGTTCTGTATCAGTAAATAGTCCTGCATATCTCGATATTGATATAAAGAATGAGGGTAATATAGATCTGAACATATCTGATATTGAGATTATAGATGATAAAAACAGTTTTTTCTCAATTATAAATAGTCTGTCGGCTAATACAATAAAACCCGGAGCTAAATCACCAATAAGAATAAAGTATGCACCTACATTTGTTAAGGAGACATATACTGCGAAACTGAGAATCAGATCAAACGGTAGCAATCATGATGTAATATTAAACTTGAGCGGTAATGCACAGAAACCAGGATTACTGTTATCGCACATAGGCACTATTGGTTATAACGACCTTGTAAGTTTCTCTAATATTGACTATAACACAACAACTACAAAAACGTTCTTCATAAAAAGTAATGGTCATGAACCTCTGCATATTTACGACTTTAAAATAACTACATCTGATGGTAATAAGGTTCAGGGATGGTTTGATAATGATATTGATAAAACATTAAATCCGGGAAAAACATTTGATCTTAATATTAATATGAAGTGTCTGAGTATAGAGCATAAAGAGCTTACTATATCATTTAAGACAAATATTCCGCGTTTTAATAACTACAAATTCAGAATATCATTAGGTGCCAAGATTCCACGTTTTGAACTGCATTCAGGTTCTGAGCTTACCAATAATCAGGTATTAAAGTTTAAAAAGCAAACACCTGTAAAGTTTGTAATTAAAAATACTGGTACTAATATTATGTATATTAAAGAGATGAGCATTGATGGTCCTGACAAAGCTAGTTTCTCAATCTCTAAGAAGATAAAATTTGTAAGAAAGGGAGAATCTGATAGTTTCACTATTAATCTCACTGAATCTGACAGTAATGAGAAGTCGGCATGTCTGAATATTAAAACCGATGACCCGTATAATCCTTCAATAAAAATTGTACTTAAAGGTAAATCTGTATCGCCTGATGGACAGCTATTTATTGAGTTGTTTAACAAAAAGGTAGTTAACAACTCAACTCTTAATAAGATTGATCTTGATTACAACACAGAGAGTAGCAACAAGGTTATAATAACAAATAATACAAATAACAGGATAAGGATATACGATCTGGTACTATCAGGCACTGATAATAAACTAATTGCCACTACTGACAATAAACCAGACAGCTATATAGAGAAAGGTGAGAATTTAATATTTACAATAAAAGTAAAGTGTCTGTCAAAATCAGATAAGACTTTAGCTGTAGGTTTTAAAACAACAAAAACCGGGATGGAGAACTTCAGATTTAATATGGTATTCTCTGCAAAGACACCTGTTATAGAGTTACACGCCTCTGATAAGTTGAAAAACGGAGGAGGCCTAAATTTTAATAGCAAAAATGAGTTAGATCTAACACTTAAAAACAGTGGTAATGCAAAGCTTATAATATCTAAAATGTATATTGATGGTAAGGACAAGGATAACTTTAAGCTATCGGCAAATATTCAGGAGGTTGAGAGTAATAGTGATAAAAGCTTTAAGATAAACTTTACAACAAACGATAATGCAGAGAAAAATGCATCATTTATTATTAAAACAAATGATCCTGAACTACCAGAGTTTACAGTAAATCTTAAAGCAAAAACAAAAACCAGCGTTGATGTAGAGAGTAGTGATCTGCTATACAAGGTATATCCTAATCCATTTATAAATAGTATTAAAATAGATAATAGAACAGAAAAAGAGTGTACTGTAAATATCTATAACATAAATGGTGTAAAGATAATTACAAGAACCGATGACAGTTCAGAGATAAACATTAATACCTACTTTGTACCAGGCATATATATACTTGAAATAGTATCTGATGATCATGTATTTAGTACAAGAGTAGTGAAAAAATAATCACTCAGAGCCATGGTAGACATTTTATGCGAACTATGGCTCTTTAATAGTAATATGTAAAAGCCATATTACCAAACATTATAGCAGAAACAGCTAATATAAAATTTCATCAAATAGTTGATACAGATAAAGAATACTACTAAAACTTAATAATTACAATTATGAAACACCAGTTATTATCATTACTAATCGTGACTCTTTTGCTAACCAGTTGTGGTACAGTAAAAACCATTAAGTTAATGAAGAGCGGACATATTAATAAAGAAGAGTTTAAGGTTGAGATTCCATTTGAGTACAGAATGGGGCTTATAGTATTAAAGGTAAATATATCTGGTTCTGACTATGATTTTGTTCTTGACACAGGAGCTCCCAATATTATCTCAGTTGGTTTAGCTAAAAAACTTGGCATAAACAGTTCTGTTAAACAAGAAGTAGGCGATAGTCAGGCCAGCACTTCAAATTTAGGCTTTACAAAGGTAAATAGTATAACAATTGGAGGCATAGAGTTCCTAAACACAGGAGCTGTAATTGCTGATTTAAAAGAGTCTAGAGAGGTAGGCTGTTTAAAAATTGATGGTTTTATAGGTTCTAATCTTATGCGAAAAGCTATCTGGAAATTTGATTATCAGAATCAGATAATAACAATAACGAATTCTAAGGAAGCTTTAAATATTACAAAACCAACATATAGAATACCATTCTATACAGAGCTTACAGGAACTCCGGTAGTTGATCTGAAACTAAACAATACAACAGTAAGAGATGTGTGCATAGATTTAGGTTCAAACGGAGATATAGATATATCTTTAGGTAAAGATAAAAAACTAAAAGATCTGATAAAAAATACAACCTCAGATTCTAAGGCTGTCAGTTATGGCTCATCTTCTTCTGGTTTATATGGTGTAGGAAAAGCTGACAGTATTTATCATATTGCTGTTTCTAACATTTTGTTTGGCGATGTGGTAATAGATAAATCAGTGGTTGATATTAAGCACAACTCTTCAAGTACGATTGGAACAAGGTTTTTTAAAAACTACGATGTTATTATTGATTGGTTTAATAAAGAGATGCTTCTTATAAAGAATAAGGAGTATAATAACAAGAGTTTATCTACCTACGGATTTTCTATTAATAATAAAGAAGGAGAGCTCATTATAAATCAAATATTTATAAACTCCACAGCATATAACAAAGGTCTAAAATTGGGTGATAGAGTAATAGCAATAGATAATGTTAATTACGAAACTATATCACCAGAACAGTGGTGTGATATTGTTGAAAATGGATTGATAAGAAGCAATAAAGATGTAAATATCATGATAATAAGAAACAACAAGAGACTAAATTTTACACTAAGTTACAAGGAGTTGATAACCATCTGAAAGATCAACAAATTTGACAATAATAGATATCATTTAAGAAAAAATTAAAGCTTATGAATTTAAAAAGACTAACAGTTATACTATTAACTATTACTGTATTGTACAGCAATGTAAATGCCGAAGGTTTATATATGATTACCTACGATAACAATACAAAAAAGAACAGGGTATATTATAAACATAATGATGGAACTATAGAAAAAAACTATTACAGCATAAAGAATAACGGAAATGATATTCCTAAAAATGAAGATATTGCTGAAATAATTACTCATAAAGATGGATGTTTACTCACAACTTATACGTCAAACGAGGGTTACATATACTTTCTTGATAACAGATTTAAGCTAATAAAGAAAAGCAAGGTTAAAATGACTAATATAGCAGCTAATAAATATGCTATAATTGACTCAAAGATTTATTATACAAATATTGCGACCAGATCAGCATATGATTCGGATAAGAATGAATCCTACATTATAGACCTTAATAATCAGTCAATAACAAGCTTCTCAGATGGTATACTCCAATACTTAAAGGATAGTAAAAACAATCTTTATTCGCTTGATTTGGCTAACAAATTTTGTAAGATAACAGATAAGAATAATATAAAAACAAGTAGAATAGAACTTAACTCCTTTGATCAATCTTTATCTGGTTTAGTTATTGATAAAGATGATATTATATGGGGTGTATATATGGATAAAGATGGCGCTCCTATAGGCGAAATAATATTAGATGTATTTTATAAAGAGTTAAATATTGTTAGATATGATATTAAGACTAATAATAAATCTAACTCAACAACTGCTAAAACATTTAATAAGTTTTCTGGTTTAGCTCTAAATAGCGATAACTCCTCAACATATATAACATGTACAAATGATAGTAATAAGGATAAAGCAATATATAGTTTGGTTTATAAAGATGGCAAATCTGAACTTGTTAAAAAAAATAGTATCAACTATACGAGACACTACAAAGATCACACTATTAGAAAAGCAGGGAGTGACAAATTATTGGTCATTACAGGAAATATTAGTACTGGTAAACAATTCTATTATAAGGTAGATCTTATAAATAATACTGTAAGTTCTTTAAAGACCGATATAGAGATAAAAAATCTTTTTTATAATAGTCATAAAACATCAGCTCCCTCTAAAGCTATAAAACCTACTCCTGATAATGCTGCTGTTAATCAATCTAACAATATTAAACTTTCGTGGGCAAATGGCGGCGGAGCAAGCAGCTATAAAATATATCTTGACAAAAAGACATCGTTAACAAACA
>DKJY01000017.1 GCA_002454955.1 Bacteroidales bacterium UBA6680 | reverse complement strand
TTCACTATATAAATATTGTTTTATACTGATGAAACGAACATGAGAATGGTTATTCACAGACACACGAGGATGATTATAAATGCGAGTTCCATCTGACAAATCGCATTTATAATCATCCTCGTGTGTGCGAATGACTATTCTCATGCTTAGTTTCAATTAACAATATCTACTCTGTTATTAAAGCTCGCAAATATGATAATTAATTCCTTTGCAACACTATTATATACCATTAAGATATCCACATTAAAATACCGTTATTGTTAATAATAAAATTAAAATCTTTTATATGTTTGATATAGTGTTGTATATGTTAGTGGTAAAAAGAAAAGATGATCCAGCATGCTGGATCATCTTAACACTTCAGGTATCTACCCATTATAAAGCATACCAGTTAAAACATCTTATGCCCTGAGTACTCCATTGCTTCACCTTTACCAAAACCAAAACTTACACCAACAACAAACATGCGTCCAACCCTGTTGTGCTCATTATAGTAATAGAAATCTGGTAGGTCAGACTCTGTAACACGTTTGCGTGAGTTAAACAGATCTTTTACACTAAAATTTATAACTGTGCGTCCCTTCATTAGTTTCTTACGTACAGCAAAATCTGCGTAGGCCGATGCTTTGTAAGTACCTTGCACACCTTTTGAATCAGAATAATAACGTACCTTAAATTCAGTGTCAAAATCGGCAGGTAGTTTTATCTTTGTTGTCATTCTACCAGACCAAAATTTGCTACTTATATCAAAACTCTTATTGTTGAACTCTCCTTTACGTGTATAATACATGTAGTTACCCTGACCTGTTAATGTTAGCCACTTCCATGGTTCATACTTTCCATTGAATTCAATTCCAACCCTGTCGCTATTACCAATATTCTCTGGTCTTGTTATTGTAGTATTTCCGTTTACCTCTACAATATCACTTACAACATCTGTTGAGTGTGAGTAGAATAACGATGCATTAACAGATCCACTGTTGAATATATTTATCATAGTAAGTTCAAAAGCATCGGTAAATGTTGGTTTAATATTCGGATTACCAACCTCTATGTTCAGGTTATCACGATACGATGTAAAAGGATTTACATCACGCAAATGCGGTCGTCTTATTCTTCGCGAGTATCCGGTCTGTAACGATAATCTATCGCTAAATTTATACGATGCATGCAGCGATGGAAACAGATGAGTATAGTTCTTATTATTCTTAATATTTCCCTCTCTAAGATCCGTATTACGTCTGGTATCTTCAACTCTTATACCAGCCTTAACTCCAAATTTATCCCCATCATATGCATAGGTTGTATATAGTGCAGATATAGCTCTTGTGTACTCAAAATAGTTTGTATAGTTAACATTATTTACCCATGTATTACCAATATAATCCTCCAGAAGCATATCGTTTGTAACATTTTCTATATCAACCTTAGCTCCGGCCTCAAGCATATTCTTTTCAGAAAACGGACGGGTGTAGTCAACCTTAAAAACATACTCTGCATTACTATACTCTGTATCTGATCGCTGTTTACTGATACTCTGTATTGAAGCATCGCCGGTATTATTAAATTTTGATGTTTTATCTTTCCCAAAAAACGACCCAGTTGCACTTGCCGATAATCTGTGCTTTTTATTATCCTTAAACTTCTTATCGTAATTAAGTTCATATTGCCATTTAGGATTTGTAGCCTCTGTCACTTCCTTCCTTCTTGATGATGATACAAGTAAGTCATCCGGATCTGTAACATTGTAATCTGTTGTTGAGTATTCATCCTCAATCTCATAACCATAATGTCCGGTTAAAGTAAGCATGTTATACTTATTTATATGGTAATCGGTACCAAGTATAAAATTATAAAATTGCTCATTCTTCTCATTATCAGATAGTGATGTGAGGGTATTCGCATTAGGATTTTTTCTGTCTATAGATATACTTTTACTATTTGACGGGAACTTACGATCGCCAACACCAATCTGACTGAACAGATTAAATTTCTCAGTACGTCTGTTAAGGCTTACACCAACACTATAGTTTTTAGGTAATCCTCCGTTTATTGTAACAGCACCGTTAATACCCTTTTTGTCCTCCTTCTTAAGTATAATATTTATAATACCTGTTGTTCCCTCAGCATCGTACTTTGCCGATGGATTTGTAACAACCTCAACACGCTCAATCATATCGGCAGTTATTGTACCAAGCGTTTTACTGCTTGCCATAACCGATGGTTTACCATTTATAAGTATCTGTACACTATTGTTACCACGTAAACTGATAGTTCCTTCAATACTAACATCTACAGATGGTACATTATTTAAGATATCAAGAGCTGTACCTCCTACACTCACAAGATCTTGCCCTACGTTAAACACCCTTTTATCGAGCTTAAAGATTGTTTTAGATCGCTCAGCACGCACCTCAACAGCATCAATCTGTTCAACTGCCGGAGCAAGAGATATTGTATTAAAATTTATAGCACCATTATTAATACTATATTCTTTTATTACCTCACTTTTATAACCAAGATACGATACCTTAACATATATCTCCTTGTTGTTAACCTCAATATTGAATATACCATTATTATCAGTTATACCTCCGGTAATAAGTTTATCATCGTTAGTATAGAGCGCCACTGTTGCATATTCAATGGGTTCATTAGTGCCTTGCTCTGTTACCTGTCCTGTTACATTTATCTTATTACCTTTCTGAGCAAATATATTTTGTGCTCCTGCAATAAGAATAAATAGAATAATAATTAAATGTCTGTTCATAGCAAATAGATTTTTAGATTCTCTTTGCCACAAATCTATATGCTAATTAATAATCAGTAAAATAATGTCTGTTAACTACCAAACTTTTACGTTATATGACAAATTAAAGACTAACCGTGTTGTTTAACCCATTAATATTGTCGTTTACCGATTTATTAATAACTTACCAATAGCTTAAAGTATTTTTGTTGATATTTTATGTAAAATATGAGACGGTTTAGAAAATTATATATAGAGATAATTATACAACTTGTAGTTGCATTACTGCTGTTACTATTTGTTGCATTTGATAAACATAGTGCACATATACATTGGCATGAGATTCCATTTATGGCAACCTATGTTATGGTAGCACTTGTAATTAACTATCTGTTACTGCCATACTTCTTTTACAGAAAGAGATACTTTATGTTTGGCGTTTATATAATAGCGGTTTTAGCTTCTATAATAGTAATAGAGGAGTTTATTCTTGAACAACTGCTATTTTCTGATGGCAGAAGCGATGTGTTTAATCCTATTGGAACGTTAGTAGAGGCAATACCCGTACTATTAATACTGCTTGCATTTAATTTTGCAAGAGAAGCTACACTTAAACAGCGTAAGATTGATGAATTAAAGCACGCTATGATAGAGAGCGAACTTGATTTCCTGAAAGGACAGATAAATCCGCACTTTATGTTCAATAATCTGAATAACCTGTATGCTTACGCTTTGGAATCATCGCCAAAGACACCTAAAATAATACTTGAACTCTCTGCAATTATACGATATATGTTGTATGATTGTAAAGATAATAAAGTGTTGCTTGATAAAGAGATTGAGAATATTAGAAGCTTTGTAAAACTTAATGAGTTACAATTTGAGGGTAGGGGAAGTATTGACTTTAAAACCCAGGGCAATCACATACATAAATATATTGCTCCGCTGATACTAATTGTATTTGTAGAGAATGCATTTAAACATAGCATGTCTAGCCAAACTGATGGGATTTTTGTTGATATATCTATAGTAACAGAGAAAGATATGTTACAGTTTAAGTGTGTAAATAGTTATACCAGCCAGACAAATACAAAGGATATACCGGGAGGAATAGGATTAAAAAATGTAAAAGCCAGGTTAGATATGTTATATCCTGATGGGTATAAATTATCGATTGACGATACAGGAGCACTTTATAATGTAAATCTTAATATTGAGTTAAACAGATTAAAGGAATGATTAGTTGTATAATTATAGAGGATCAGGCACCAGCACAGAGAATACTGCAACGCTATATAGCCGATTACGGAAACATTCAGTTAAAAGGAGTTTTTAGTGATGCAATACAGGCTCTTGAATACCTTAAGAGTAACACCGTAGATATAATGTTTCTTGATGTACATCTGCCTAAACTGTCAGGAATAGACTTCCTGGATGTACTGACAAACAAACCTCTTGTTATTCTTACAACAGCATTTAGCGATTATGCCCTGAAAGGTTATGAACTTGAGGTTGTTGATTATCTGCTAAAGCCATTCTCATTTGACAGATTTGTAAAAGCTGTTGTAAAAGCAAATAAACACCTTGGCCTTAAGGAAAATATGGGCGATGACAAAGTAGAAGCAAACACAATACTTATAAAATCAGGATATAATCATATAAAACTTTTAGTTGACGATATACTTTATATTAAATCTGATGGTGATTATACAATACTGTATACTGGAGATAAGAGTTATATAGTTACTCACTCTTTAAGACACTGGGAACAGAAACTACCTCAGCTTAAGTTCTGTCGTGTACACAGATCGTATATGGTAAATATAACAGCTATAGAAAAAGTGTCAGGAAATTGTGCTATAATTAATGATGTAGATATACCAATTGGCCGTAAGTATAAAGAGGATTTCAGAAGAGTATTCAGAGAGTAATATGGTGGAATATTATAGCACTACCTCTATATTATAATTGAATAACATTAAATAGTTTAAATATTCTTTTAAATTTGCTTTCTTTACACTTTGCATTAGTATATATGTAAGTGTATGCTATTTATAACAAACAAAACCTAAATTTAGTAATAGAGATTATTAATCTGATGTAATGCCACTGGACTTTACAGTTGTGTGTCATTGCAGAGATTGAAGTCGCACTTAAATGAGAAATTAAATAGATGAAACGAAGCATGA
>DKJY01000010.1 GCA_002454955.1 Bacteroidales bacterium UBA6680 | reverse complement strand
AACCTATCTTTCATCTGTTTATAATTGTTTTTTATTTGCCAGATGGAACTCGCATTTATAATCATCTCCGTGTGTGTGAATGACTATTCTCATGCTTCGTATGATTATAAATGCGAGTTCCATCTGGCAAATGAAAAAGTGGGCTAAACAAGGATGAACAGAGATTGCTAACAAATGGAGGATGGTTATTTTATGCAGGAAAACAAAAAAAGGAGCAATATAGTTGTGCTCCTCTAATATATTATCAGGAATATATCCTTATAAATTTCTTAAGCTAGACCAGGTACCGGCATTCATACACTCTATACCCTGAGCCTTAAGAAAACGGGCAGCAGAACCACTTCTCATACCAGAGGCACAACATAGTAGTAATACCTTGTTCTTATTTTTTAACTCATCAACCTTTCCTTCTAATATATCAAGAGGAATATTCAGAGACCCCTCAACATGCCCCATCTGAAACTCTCCTTGTGATCTTACATCTACAATAATAGCTCCGTTGTCGTACAACTCTTTTATCATTATTCTCTTTTTACCAAATCCTAATAAATCTAATAATCCCATTTGATATTAGCGATTTTACAATTAATAACTACTCTTATGTTTGAAGTGCAAAAATAATGTAACAAAATTAATTAGAGGCAATAGAACTCCGTAAAATATGGTTTCTTGTTTAAGAAAGTTTAAAATAAGGAACAGAATATTATAGGATCTTATATCAGTTTGCATAACTACCTCTAAAAACAGTGCGTAAAAAATAGCGGTGTGATTTGTTTTATCTCTTCAATTACCTACTTTTGCTCCAACCTAAACATTATATGAACATTTAAAGACGATAATAATCTCCGGCAATAAACAACTAATCATTCATTATAAATAAATAATTAAACGTTAACTATGAAAAAGGTTATAATTGGTATAGCTCTGCTATTTTTAGTATTAAAGTGTTATTCACAAATGGATACTGTAAAATATAGTGTTCTGTTAGACGATCCACATGCAATATCAGACTACTCACTCTATATTACTCCGGCAAATTTTGGTGTGTCTGCATCAAACCTTATTACATCTGGGATTGAGGTTGGGTTTAAAGGTACATTTTTTAATAAACTTAAAGCTGATGTCAGCTATAACAGAGCATTATATTATGATGCCTCTTATAGTAGTGGAAGAAACAGTATGACAGGAAAAGATTCAGAACATCCCAAAAACTCATCGTTAAAGGTTAATCAAGAGTTTAATAGAGATATGGGCTATCAGTTAGGATTAGGCTTTGTTTTAACTGATAAAACCGCATATAAAAAGGTGTTTCTTAGTTTAGCATCGCAGCAAACAGGAAACCTTATTATAAACTCTGTAACCATTGTTGATGCAAAGATCAGACGAAGACAAAACCTTAGAGCTGGATTTATCTATAAATCATCAGCTGCAAAGTTATCAAATGATGATGATTATTTAATTACAGAAAGAGGTGATCAACTTCGTCGTTTTGGTATAAAATATGCAGATGTTGATTATGAGAAATTTAACAGAGTTGATTCTAATATTGAAGGAGGAATGGACTGGTATATAAACACTGCAAGTAAGATAGGTTATATTGGTTATGAAGTTGATTATATAATGAATTATATAGTTGATACTGATAAATTTGGTAAGAGACAATCAAGAGTAACAAGAACCGTGTATATAGATATTATGTTTGGCAGTAGCTCTTTTGGTAATGTTAGGTACTTTAAAAGCAATCCCTTGGCAACAGATATTGACGATGAGATTGGTACAGAGATAGTTGATTATAAAATAGATGCAGAGCGTAATAATCTTAAGACCAGAAATGTTGGATTCAGATTAGGGTATGAGGTGTTTGGTAACGCTAGGAGCAAGGCAAGTCGCTGGGAAAACAGTGATGACACTAATAGCCTATTTAGTACCGGATATAAAATTGAAGCGGGTTATCGTCCCGGATACAATGGAGGGATGTATCTGATTGGAAGTTTCTGTATTACCCTTAACAGGTAATAAACGTATTATATATTGATTAAAAACAAGCCTTTACTTACATTAAGTAAAGGCTTGTTCTTTAGTGTGCTTAACACTGCCAGTTGTTGTGTTTGTAAAATGAGTTATCGTTCTTATATTTTATTTTTGACGTAACGTATTATATATTACCCTAATATAACATAGTGCATGCGCTGTTCTGTATATGCTATAGATTATACTATACAATATAGTGTGTATATGTATAACATATGTTATGCTATTTTTTTGCATATTAGTTTTATTTACTATACTTTTAGCCATATATTATTTAATTCAGATATTTTGTTAATAGATATTGGTTTCAAACCTCTAACTAATAGATAAAGTATAGGTTTGTCGACTAAATATTATGCTTTGTTATCTCTCTATTTTTGTAGTATAGGTGTGTATAGAGTGATATAATGATAACTGGTATAACGGTTCTGGTTAATATAAGACCCCCGAATATGCGTGTTAATATGCATAAAAAAGAAAACTTAAACATATACAAATGGGAAAAATTAATGACCTTACAATTAAAGCAAAGATCAATATCTTTGTGTTTATTCTGGTAGTAGCTTCGTTTGCTGTTTTTTATCTCTCAATAAGAGGTAACAACCATCTGATAAAGATGTCAGATAATAAAATTATGACTATCATGGATAGTACAGAGAGAGTTAAACTTAAAACCCTTACCAACTCAGTTGCACATGACCTCTCTAAGCAGCTACTTGCCGATACTATAAAAAGTGACAGCTCAGTTTATGCAATTTTGAACCGGAAATTAGGCGATCTTAGATATGGAAAGAGTAATGAGGGGTACTTTTATGTGTACGAAAAACAGAGATGTATCTTTAGTGCAAATAAGATTTATGAAGGTAAAGTACTGAACAATAACAGAGAGTACGTTCTTGCCCAGAGCGGAGGCGGATTTATGTATGATGATATAATGCATAGTGATAAAGGAAGGGAGATAAAATCTCTTTTATACTCAAATATGATTCCCGGAACAAAATACTGGATGGGTACGGGTACTTATATAGATTCATTTGAGGAGGTTCAGAATGGAATTATAAAAGATCTTGACAATGAACTAGCAGGAACAATTACGGAGATAATTATACTATTTATAATATCATTTGTTGTTATTCTGCTTAGTATTTTTAGTATAAGAAGATCTATTATAGCCCCAATCAGAAATATTGTAAAGGTAACGCAAGAGCTAAAAACCGGGAAAATACAACGTTTTAATTATAGTAAAAAAGATGAGATCAGACCAATCTTTGATGCTATTAATGAGGTTATGGAATCTATGGAGAATACCGTAAACTTCTCAGTTGATATTAAAAACGGAAAGTTCGATTCTGAATATACCCTGATATCAGAGAGCGATAGACTTGGGCAATCGTTAATTGATATGCGCGATAGCCTTAAAGAGGCAAAGACTAATGAGGATATAAGAAAAATAGAGGAGAATAACAGAAGCTGGGTAATGAACGGACACAGTAATATTGCAGATATCCTAAGAGGATATCAGAGTGATATTGATACCCTCTGTACAAAAGTGCTTCAGGAACTGGTAAACTACTGTAAGTTTAATCAGGGAGGAGTATTTCTTGTAGATAAAGAGAATGAGAAGAGACTTAATCTTAGAGCATCATATGCATATGATAGAGAGAAATTTCTTAAAAAGAGTGTTGATGTTGGCGAAGGTTTGGTTGGAACTTGCGCTATAGAGAAACAGACTCTTTATATGACTGATATACCCGATAACTACATAAACATTACATCCGGATTGGGAGGATCAAACCCTACAAACCTGATTATATGCCCAATGATTGTTGACGATATACTTATTGGTATTATAGAGCTTGCCTCGTTTGAGGATATGGAGAAGTATAAAAGAGAGTTTATAGAGAAGAGTGCCGACAATATAGCTGCTACAATTATGACAGCAAGAGTATCGTTACAAACGGCCGAGTTGTTGCAGTTATCTAAAGAGCAGTCAGAGCACCTTGCATCGCAAGAGGAGGAGCTGCGCCAGAATATGGAAGAGATGGTGGCAACAAACGAGAGTAGGGCACAAAATGAGTATGAGATGGAGAAGAGGGTAGAGTTGTTAGAGAGTGAACTTGTAAAACTTGGTTTTGATCTGGATAAACTAAAATAGTATAATTATGTCTGTAGGTGATCTGTTGTTTGTGGTTATACTAAATAGATAACCACTGCAACAAAGTGTTTAAATACATTTTTTATCACGGCCTCTGCTAACGTTATTTAAGTTATGCAGAGGCTTCTTTTGCAGAAACAGATAATTATATCCGTTTGCAGATATCATATATATTGATTTAAGGTTACAATGCTTATAAGAATAGTTAAACAGATATATCGGTATTAAATAATGACTACAACAAATGTTATGCTATTTTTTAATCGAATATCCTGAAATCCCTCTTTTAATTTTCACGCTAACCTTTTAATTTTTCACTTTTCGTTTTTCACTATTAAATAGTTATAAGTTTTTTCTGCATCTCGCCAAGAGTATCGAATCCAAGCTTCTTACGTAACCTGTATTTTGCTACCTCAACACTACCGGCAGTTGTATTTGTATAATATACAATCTCTTTGGTAGATAGCTCAAGACGTATCAGTATGCATAATCTTATTTCGTTCTTTGTAAGCTCAGGAAACTCCTGTTTTATCCTTATGCGCAGATCAACATCCTCGTTTTGAGCATTACCTCTGATAAAATCAGACTCCTTCATCATAGCCTGCATATTTTTTACTGATGAGCCAATGCTCTTCACGTTGTCAGAGATATTAGTCTCTTTACTCATAATCTTATCAATCTTTCCATAAAACTCAATGTTCTCCTGAAGAATAAATACAGCTCTGCTCATATCCTTTTTTAGCGATATATTTATCTCTTTTATCCTCTTAATCTCACTAAATACATTCAGATAGTCTGAGTGTTTCTTTTTTAAACTATTTACAGATTTTAAGAATGCAAAACTTAACCTACTTTGTCGGTGTAATATTGTTAGTATAATAATAATGGCAGAAACAGCTATTATAGCCACTATAATAATGAATATTGTGATCAAATGTTTTCTCTTCTGGTTTGATATCTCGGCCTCTCTCTCTGTATGTTGTGATATCAGAAAATTGTTATTTAACTCAACACCAGACATAGAACTAATTAACTGCTCAGTATTAAGACTATCGTTATACATATTTACAATACGACTGTACTTATATGCTTTTTTATAGTTTTTGTTGAAATAGAAAAACCTTGCTTTCTGATCGTATGCAGATTTTAATAAATTAAAGTCTCTTATACCTACTGATATGTATATGGCTGAATCCAGATATAACAGGAAGCTGTCCTTCTTACCAACCTCATAATATAATCCGGAAATATTATTATATATAGCCCCTTTTATTGAGGGGTTGGTTTTACTGAAGACAGTATCAGATAAAATATCTCTGTATATTGCAATTGAGCTGTTTATCATTCCTTTCATATGCAGAGCTACTGCAATATTGGTTCTGTTTTTTATAACCCTGTTTGTTGTTTTGTTTTCAACACCTGTATTGTATGCCTTTTTAAAAAAGCTTAGTGCACTATTGTAATCCCTGTTTCTGTAATATATATTCGCTTTTGTGGTGTAGTTTATAGACAGATCGTTTTGTCTGTTTAACTTGTTGTTTATTACAATGGCAGAATCAATATAACTATGTGCTTTATCTATTATGCCAAGCTTATTATATATAATAGACTCAATATTCATCAACTCTGCTCTGTAAGCTTCATTACAACTTTCTGTAACTATTCTGTTTGCCTCAATTAATAGCTCTTTGTTAGCTGAATAATTAGATGATTTGTGGTTTGTTATAATTATATTTAACAGAGTACTCCATGCAAGCGAATCTGTTTTACAGTTCATCTCTTCATATGCCTTCTTGTAACATAATGCAGCCGTGTTAAACTGACTTGCAGCTTCAAACAATTCTGCCCGCATAATATTCTTAATAATATCGTTGTTAAAATCAGATTTGTTAATAAAGTATAATGTGCTGTCAAGATCACCATTGTTTATAAGGGCTCTTATATTGTTTATAAAAAGATGATTATTGTAATTTGATTTGTCTGATATCTGTTCTGTTTTATCTGTATCTACAATGTTATTTGCATTAAGTATTCCAATGTAACAAAGAGCAATGATGAATGCGATAATAGATTTGTGACGTTGCATATTGTATTTTTTTTCGAATATAATGTTTTAAGATAACCGAATTCAGGATATCGGTTAAAATTACATTAATAGTTCTTAATTACAGTATTCAGATAATGATATGATAAGAATATGTATAGTATATGTTATATGATTTATAGTTAAATACTGATTAGGAGTGGTAGTTTTGTAATTATATTGTTTTGGGGTAATATATATTCTGTATACTATTTTTTGCTCTTATAGAATAGAATTATTGATCAGGCACCTTCATACATGAAAAGAATAGATACACTCTGTAACCTAATTATTCTGGTATAGTTATAAAAAAACATATAACAATATATAAAACACAATAATTAAATAATGATTATGAGGAAAATTGCTTGCTATGTAATATTTGTCTCAATAATAATATCTGCTCTGTCATGTAAAAAGGATAGTGTTGACGTTAAAGACAAATCAGGATCTGATGCTATTATAGGATTAGGAAATAACGGAGTTGTAATTCGTAGTGCAGATAAAGGATTGAGTTGGACCCGTGCTTCAATAGCCGAAGGTGCTATGAACTATAATGGATACAGGTTATCAGTAAAAGATGTTGTGTATGCAAAAGATAAATGGGTAGCTGTTGGCGGATTTGGTTCAGGAGCTGTGCATAAAGGTCTTGTGTTAATAAGTACAGACGATGGTAACTCATGGCGTGAAATAAAAACAGATGCAACAACTGCGCTTTATAGTGTAGAGTATTGTGGTAATATGTTTGTTGCAGCAGGAATGAAAAATAATCTGCTTACAAGTACCGACGGAGAACGATGGAATATGGTTGATCTCACCAATGTTATTCCGGATTCAGGAGAACCGGAAAAACGTAAGTTTACCTCTATAGCTTACGGAGATGGTACTATTGTAGTAGCTGGTAGAACAGATATATCTCTATTTGGAACAACACAAGATTACCCGCTTATAGTAGAGAGTACCGATGGTGGAAAAACATGGAAGCATGTATATAAAGTTGGCTCAGATGCTGTTAGCTGCATAGAGTATACAAATCAAGGATTTGTGGCTCTGTCAGGAGGAGGTGTTATATACAGAAAAGGCGGAGTATGGTCATACGATAACAGATCTGGTAAGTTTAGAATATATCCACCCTTACACTATACAGATAACAGAATATTTGCAACATCTGGCATACAAGGCAGATACTGCTCTGTATTTAATGAAGGCTCAGGATGGGAGGAGCGTGGTAATAAGATTATAAACCTTGGAGTTAGAAGTGTAACGTATGGTAATGGTAGCTACCTGTTTGTAGGTTCAGAGATGCATCCGGCTACAGCTGTTACAAAAGCAGTAACATATGTAAGTTCAGATAAAGGAAATACATGGGTAAATACCAGAGAATCGTTAGGTGAAAAACTTGTAGGAAGGCACTGCGAACTAAAAACAGCAGTATATGTAAACGGACGATTTGTTATTGCAGGAGATCAGCGCCGTATGCCTGGCACACCAACCATGATATTTACAAGTGAAGACGGAACCAACTGGAAAGAGTCAGTATTACCCGGGCTTACTATTGATGAACAGATATACAAGCTGATATCAGGAAGTAATTAATGCATTAACTATATAAATAACAGTTTTTTACTAAAATACGTAATTATGAATAGAAATATTTACCTGATTGTTATCTGTATTCTATTACAGATACATACATTAACCCTTAAAGCACAAAATGAAGATACAAGAGCTGATAAACCATTAATGGAAAGGGTTAAAATAGCTTATGATTCACTGTACAAAAATACAAATGGAGCCGAATGGACAATTAACGATTTTGAAGTCCTGAAATCTAGGAATAAGGCTCCGTATATCAGAATAAAAGGGCCTGCCGGTTTTGGAGGTGATGATATGCAAGGCTACTATTTTAATATTGTAGATCTTTGTAACAATAATCTTACAGGTAAAATCACAAATAAAACCTGGAATAAATCAGAAGATTACTCTACTAAGAGTTATACACACAGGCATGATAGTAAATGGTATTTTAGCCATAATAAGATTACATCAATTGGTAACATTACAGGTTATACAAAAACAGGATTTGTAAAGGAGTTATGTCTGGATAATAATCTGATAACAGCGTATACAACAAAATCGAAGTCAGGAGCTATACCATGGGGATTTCATCTGTTTACTCTTCATCAGAATGATGTAAACAAGTTAAAAGCATCTGATTTTCATTTTGGAGGCTTTTACTATATCTTTAATAATACACAAATAAGATTAATTAGAATTGATAATAACAGGTTAGATTTTGCCAGCTTATGTAATGTGGTTCCTGTTATAAAAAAATCGTATTCTAAACTAAGTGACAGATTTCCGGGGAACCCGAATTGTGTATTTGACTATTATCCGCAGAAACCACTTGGAGGCAATGCTACATCTGAGACTCTTGCCGAAGGTACAGACAAAACACTTAACTTCAGTTTAACACATCCTCAAAATATATATTCATGGCAACTAAACGGCAAGGATGTGCCAATTAGTACAACAAAGAACTATACCTTTAAAGTAAATGCTCAGACAGCAGGAGTGTGGCGTTGTAAAATAACAAACCCTAATATGCCAGAGGTTACTCTTTACAGTTACGATATGGCTGTTTTTATGGAAAAGAGTGGAAATAAAGCAGCATCCGATATCACAATAAGTCAAAGTACACTAGCAAATAATTTCCCGGAGAATGCAATTGTTGCCGATTTTAGTGCAACAGATCCTGACGGAGATGAGTTGTTTTACCGTTTGCCAGACAGAACGGCAGATAACAGCCACTTTAGAATTATAAACGGAAAAACCCTTGTAAGCTCAGAGATACTATTTGAAAAGGAGTATATAGAGAATTACACCATAGAGGTTGAGGTTTATGATAGATTTGGAGGAATATTCAAAAAGGAGTTTACCATAACAAAAAACGGAACATCCGGATCTCAATTACCAAGTGATATATTGCTTAGTAACAATATTGTAGAAGAGAACAGTGCAGATAAAATTATAGGAACACTAAGTGCTAAAGGTGTTGACGGATATAGCTTTATACTTGCTGATAACGAGGGCGATAATAATATGTTTAAGATAGTTGGTAATGATCTTAAGACTATTGATGCATTTAATTACGAGAAGAAAAACAGATACAGCATACGAGTAACTGCATCGGCGGCAGACGGAACAAGTATTAAAAAAGATTTTGATATTGATGTTACCGATGTAAATGACAATCCGCATGATATAATTCTTACATCAACGCAACTAAAGGTTAATACTCCGGCTGGTACGGTAATGGGCTTTATAACAGCAATAGATGAAGATAAAACAGATAAACTATTCACATTTGAGATTGATCAGACACTTGCCAATAACAGCGATTTCTTTTTTGAGGATAATATTATAAAAGCCAAAAAGGTATTTACAAAGGTTAGTAGCAAACAGATTACTATAAAAGCAAAGGACGATGAGAATGCAGAGTTTGTAAAAACCTTTGATATTACAATTGTATCTGATCAAGCTGTAACAAACAGACCTCCGCGAGGTATTGGAATAACAAACAGTGTAATATCACATAATCTTGAGGCAGGAGCAAAGATTGCAGATATATACATGAGCGATCCGGATGGCGATGCAGGAACATTTAGCTGCGATAATAAATATATTGAGGTTGACGGATCTGCACTTAAACTAAAAATAAAACCAGAGAGTAATAGCCCGTTTGAGATTACACTAAAAGGATCTGACGGAGATAATGAGATTGAACAAAAGATAAAAATATATGTAACAAAAGAGGATGGAGCAACAGAGGTGATAACAGTGGGAAACAGTAATGTTAAAATATACCCTAATCCGGCTCAATCTCATATACATATTAACGGAATTGATTATGCAAAATACAGCATATTAGATTTAAGTGGTGTTGTGGTTAAAACAAGTTATCAACCATCTATATATGTAGACGATCTTAAATCAGGTTACTATATTATTAAGATCGAGACCGAGAAAGATGTTATTACACGACGCTTTATCAAGAAATAGTTATGAAAAAAGCATTACTAAATATTTTTTTAATAGCAATTTGTGTCTCAGTCGGAGCACAGACTAATGAACTAACAATTAAAGGTAAAGAGTCATTAGAGGCGATAAAGAGCGCCACCAATTATAATAACTGGACTATTAAAGATATCAATATAATCAGAGTGAGAAATGAATCACCAAGAATTACTTCTCATCCTGGACCATTAGATAAAGATTATCCTGATGATCGTGGTTACATGATTGATATCTTTGATTTGTCTAATAATAATCTGGATGGACAGATACCAGACCTGGTATTTCGTAATAAAAAATACTTTAGAGGTGGATTTTACTTTAAAGGAGGTTACAGATATAAGGTATTATTTAGTCATAACAAGCTAAAATCAGTAACAGGTTGGACAGGTATTGGATGGAATTTCTATTATGCACAAGAGTTAAGGCTCGACAACAATGAACTGGAACATTATCAAATTCAAAGTGTTGACGAACAGGGAAGCAATACATCAATGTATTCCGGATTTTATGTGTTTACTATTCATCAGAATAACCTGAAAGACTTAAACTGGGAAAACTTCTTCTGTTCTAATCCGGGCAACCAAGGCAATTACCTAAAACATGGAGCTGTTGCTAATAGAGCCTCGCTAGCAAGAATAGATAATAATAGACTCGATTTTAATAGCTTGATCTCAATTGTTGAAAAAGTAAGATTCGCAACCCAAAACCATAATCATGTTAATCCGGGAAACCCAGATTTTGTATTTGACTATTATCCGCAAAAGCCATTAGGAGGCGATGCTACTGAAGAGACATTAGCAAAAGGAACTGGTAAAACACTTTCATTTAAATTGAAACACGAAGCCAATATCTATACATGGCAGTTGAATGGAGTTGATGTTCCGCTCTCAACCATGAATAACTACACCTTTGATGTGAATGAAGGTACAGCCGGAGTGTGGCGATGTAAAATTACAAATCCTAATCTGCCTGATGTTACACTTTACAGCTACGATATGGCTGTTTTTATGGAGAAAAGTAATAACAAAGCAATAAGTGACTTCAACTTTAGTCATGGATCAATAACAGAACTATTCCCTGAAAATGCTATTATAGGTGATTTCTCAGGATCAGATCCGGATGGCGACGAAGTATTCTATCGTTTACCTGATAATACTGCAGATAACAGCCATTTTAGGATTATAAATGGTAAAACATTGGTAAGTGCCGAAACACTATTTGAACGTAATTACATTCAGAAATACACTATTGTTGTTGAAGCATATGATAAGTTTGGTGGTAAGCTTCAAAAAGAGCTTGTTATTAACAAAGGAGAAGCAGGTGCTACACCTCTGCCATCAGATATCTTACTGTCTGGTTTCAAAGTAGAAGAAAACAAGCCAAATACTAATATCGGTACCTTTTCGTTAAAAGGAGATCAGGTAAACTCAGCTCATGGTTATGCTTTTTATCTGGAACCGGGAACAAAAGACAATGATATTTTTGATCTAAATGGTGCTGACCTTAAAACCAAAGAGGGTTTGGATTTTGAGATAAAGAAGATTTACTCAATTCGCATAACAGCAAAAGCAGCTGATGGTACCAGTTTAAAGAAAGATTTTGCAATTAAAGTTACTGATGCAAATGATGCGCCAGAGAACATAGTACTGACCAATAAAGAGATATTTGTTGAAACAGTATCGGGAACCGAAGTAGGACGAATAGCAGCCATAGATCAGGATCCATCTGATATTAAATTTACCTATAAATTTGCCGAAGGCTACAAAGACAACCATCACTTTATGATTCTGGGAAATGCACTGAAAGTAAAAACCCGTTTTAAAGATGTACAGGTTCTGAATATAGGTATCACTGCAACAGATGATGAAGATGCCAGCTTTACCAAGTTGTTTAAGATTAAAGTAAAATCATTATCCGGAGGCGATATAAATATGCCACCTAACAGAATAGGCTTAACATCTACTGTAATTAATACATCTCTTAAAGATGGTGATAAAATATGTGATATTGTATTAAGTGATCCTGACGGAGATAGCGGAACATTTAGTTGCGACAATGAATATATTCAAATTAAAGGCGATGCTCTGTACCTTAAGTCCAGACCCGAATCAGATAATTCATTTGGAATAACAATTAAAGCAACAGATGGAAAGAATGAGATAGAGAAGGATTTTAGAATATATGTTGCAAAAAAAGATAATAATGACGACACTAATGATATTATAATTGTTGGTAAATCTAAGATAAGAATTTACCCTAATCCCGCACAATCATATATACATGTAGAGGGACTTGAGAATGCAAAATATCAGATACTTAATGTGGCGGGCGTATTGTTAAAACAGACTCAAAGTGCCGATCTTGATATTGGAGACCTTGCACCAGGCTGCTATATTCTGAGAATAGATACAGGAACAGAAGTGATAACAAAAAAGATTATTAAACGCAACAAATACTAAAGTTATCGGTTTACAGATGATAATCATTATATCAGGAGACTATTTAAATCCATTTTTTAAGTTTTGTACAATCTCTGATATTAGAACACTCTTTTTGATATGGTATGGGTTGTGTATTTAAATCTGTTTATTTGATAACTAAGGAGGCATTAATATATGCCTCCTTTTTTGTTTACAGTTTTGATATACATAAGTAATATAAATGAGTTATATTAGGGCTCTATTTTCGGAATTATATAAACAGATATTTATGAAGATCTTTAGAAAGAAACTCGATACTCAGATAGTAATAGCATTTGGTGTTATGCTTGTAAGTTTCTCAACACTATTTGTTACAATGTATCAGGCATCAATAATGAATAAACAGAACGATGTTATTCTTAAACAGACAAAAGCCAATGCATGGCCATGTCTTATTGTTGAAAAAACAGAATTAGGAGATAAACTATCGCCAGATATTACCAAGTACCTTTTCTCAATAAGTAATAAAGGAACCGGACCGGCAATTATAAGAGGAGTAAGAGTTAAATATAAAGATACTGTTGTTAAATCGTGGCGCGAGCTGTTTGCTGTAATGCAGATACCAGACTCAATACCTCTGTGGAGAACATATTCACTTATATCAAGATCAGTTATCTCTGCAAACGAATCTCTAACAATGATCGATATCTCAGACAACCCTAAATTGGCAAAATATATGATTAACAATGGTAAGGATATCAATGTTGAGATAATCTACAAATCGGTATTTGATGAGCTATGGATGATAGAACGAACTCTGGGAAACAGAGCATCTACATACCCTGTAAAGGTATCAAAATGTTTCATCCCCGAAGATGAGATGTTTGAGAATTAATTCTATCCTTCCATTCATAAATTTCCTGTTCATATCAATTTAACTAATAGCTAAAAATATGATATAATAGATTTTTAGCTATTAGCTACCTCTTACCACTAATCCCTAAATCAATACCCCTTTCACTTACCACTGTTCACTTACCCCTTTCTTCGTAAAACCCCTGAAAAGATTGGTGCCCGATCAACAGGACGGGTACTTTATTAACAGGAGCAGGCAAAAAGTTAAAAGAGAGGGTACTTTTATAACAGGAGCGGGTTAAAGTATAAAAGAGAAGGCACTTTTCCGGCAGGGATGAGGCAAAAGACAAAAGAGAAGCTCCGTTTTTGACAGGAGAGCCCAAAAAGTTAAAAGAGATGACTAATTTATAATATACAGACGTATTAAGCCTTTAAAGACCCTAAAAATTAACCCAATGACTATTAAAAACAGTCAATCCTATTCATAGATTCTCATTAACTCGTTAATTACGTTTGTTTTTCACTTACCATTTATCACTCTCTTATCATAGCAATATGTGGTATATCATCCTCAAGATACCCCTCACCAATCTGTTTAAAACCATAACCCTCATAAAATCTCTTCAGATATTCCTGTGCCGATATCTTTATAGTATCTCTTCCTAACAGATTACTAATAGCATTAATACTCTCCTTAAGCAGTGTATGACCAAAACCATATTTCCTGACACCTTCAGATGTCACAACACGTCCAATACTGGCATGTTCAAAGTAATCGCCCTCATCAAATATCCTTGTATAACCACATAACTCATCATTATAATAACCTAAAACATGCAGAGCCTTCTGATCTTTGTTATCTACATCCTGATAAACACAATTCTGCTCAACCACAAAAACCTCAGACCTTAACCTTAACATATCATACAGCTCATAAACTGTTAACTCATCAAAACGCTTAACAACGCACTTCATCTCCTTATTGGTATCCATAATACTCTTGTCTTTAATAGCCATGAATATAACTGTTTTTATCATATAAACAGATAATTAATCTACCTGTATCTTTTGTTGCGACGTTGCGCGCAACGTCGCAACGGTAATGGATAATCTCTAGTTATTACCAAAAAATTATAACCCCGTACCTATATTATCTGTAAAGTCGCAACGTCACTTCTCAGTTCCTTATCTTCTGTGATAAATAAAACCATTAATCACTGAATTTATCAGATTTCCAATTTTGGGGATTATTAATAATGTAGTTTCGGACATTGTTAAACTCATTGCTGCTTTTTATAATATGATCATAAAAACGAGGTTGCCATCCATTATCATAACCTAACCTGTTAGCATGTTTGGTTACGGCAGACTTATAAGACCTGATGATTGTTGATAATGAATTTGCTTTTGGAGATATCTCAGACATATATTCATTTTTATGAATTTCGGATTGAGCCTGTTCAGATTTTGAGGATAATCCATTTTTGATATAACCATTTGTAAAATGATTACTGTTCAGAACAATTATCCCATGAATATGATTAGGCATAATAACATAAGCATCCAGCTTAACACATCTGTTATAGTTACGTATCTCATCCCATAAAACATCAGCAATTACACCAGTATTAGATAATACCATTTTGTTATCCACAATATCACCCAAATAATGTTTCCTATCCTTTGTACATATCGTAACAAAATATATAGCACTTCTTCTGTAATCCCAATTCTTTAACCTTATTGATTGTCACCGATATCTGTTCTGGTACCAACTCATTACTGAATATATTAATAGATCTCTGTTCCGGAATATGGTACGATCATTACCACTCTAATGTTTCGTACTTCCATTTCATTTTCAGATTTATTCATTGCTCCGATTTAGGATTATGAAGGTTTCTGATTTCGATGTTGCCACGTTTTGATGTTGCGACGTTGCGCGCAACGTCGCAACCAGATATAGACGTTGCATGCAACGTCTCTTTTACCACATGTTATAAAAACTATTTTACGT
>DKJY01000085.1 GCA_002454955.1 Bacteroidales bacterium UBA6680 | reverse complement strand
AACCTATCTTTCATCTGTTTATAATTGTTTTTTATTTGCCAGATGGAACTCGCATTTATAATCATCTCCGTGTGTGTGAATGACTATTCTCATGCTTCGTATGATTATAAATGCGAGTTCCATCTGGTAAATGAAAGAAACAATTATAAACAGATGAATACTTAGAAGATATTTTTGATTATGGTAAATTATTTGAAAAGACAGAGGAGGACCTGGTTAATGAAACTACAAGATTTATTAAATATTTTCAAATAGCCACAAATCAGACTCTGGAGGTGAATGTTAATAATATTGGAGGATGGATGCAACAGGCACTATATTTGAGTATGGGAGCAAAACATGACTATTCTGAATATTTAAGACAAATAGAGGCACCCACTCTGGTAATTTATGGTACCGATGATATAATTGAACAGAATAGTGTACAGTTATACTTAGATTACATTCCAAATGTAACCTTTAAATCAATTTCGGGTTCGCACTTTATGTTCTATGATAATTCACATGAATTTGGAAGTACGCTTTCTGACTTTCTACATAAATATGAATAGTATAGTTTAATCCCAAATCTTCAGGTAAATTTTGTAACTTATTGTTATACTACTTGTTCAATTACAATTAATAGAGACAACCATGAAACATGAATGGCGGAAACATGAAAAAGAAATTTATCTACCCAAAAACGGACCAGAGATAGTAACTATCCCGGAATTTAAATATTTTACAATTGTTGGTGAAGGAGATCCTAATAATGATATATTTCCGGAATATATAAATGTTCTATACTCATTGTCATATGGAGTAAAGATGAGTTACAAAAAAGGTATTGAACCCAAAGGGTATTTTGACTATACAGTGTACCCTCTGGAGGGCATTTGGGATATTAACGAAGAGGCAAAAAATAACTTTAGCGGTACTGTTAATAAAGATGACTTTGTTTTTAAATTGATGATAAGGCAACCTGACTTTGTTACCTCAGATTTTTTTTATGATATACTTACATTAACCAAAGCTAAAAAGCCACATAAACTACTGGATTGTGTAAGGTTAGAAACAATTAAAGAAGGCGCCTGTGTTCAGATGTTACATTTAGGTAGTTACGATAATGAACCTGAAAGCTTTAAGATTATGGAGGATTTTGCAGCTAAGCATGGTGTAAAGCGTTTGTCGAAAAAACATAGAGAGATATATTTGACGGATGCAAGAAAGACAGCACCAGAGAAACTAAAAACAGTATTAAGATTCCGGATTGATAGTATACCTCATTAGGAGTAAGTGCTTTGGTAACTTGAATATTCGGATTATATCTCATGGTAGAATTTAATAACCTACACCTGTTTGGTTATTAAATACGTATTAAATTAATCAGAACGCTGTATTGGTAAATGATATCTGAATGCAATATATCTGTTTATCCTGTATATGTAATGTTATTATAAATTAACTGTTTGATACAGTAATTTGTTAAATATAGCACACTACTGGTTTGGTTTAAATATTTGTTTCTCACTGTTTTTATACTAAAAATGGATAAATATACAATCAAATATGTAGTAGCATGTATAATTTAACATGTTGGTAATTTGATGAAATATAGTTTTTTTTACTTAAAATTGTCATTAATAACCATGTGTTGCGCTTTAACTTGACATAGATATGAATACTGTTGTATAATTTTACAACTGGTGTTATGGTGTTAATGCGCAGTTGTAAATTTGTTGTATATGAGGTATGTTATAACTGTATTAATACTGTTTATATATACGGCTATTTGTGCCGCCAATATAGATAGTTTACGTAATGTTTATAACAGTAGTGTTGGGGACGATAAAATAGAGGCAGGACTACAGTTGTGCGAATCACTTCTTATGTCAGAGGCTGGTGAGGCAGTCAAAATTGCTAATGAGATTATCATAAAAGCAAAGAATATTGATTCTGATCAGTACTATTTTATGGCAAAATACTATCTCGCGCATGGGCTTAAATCAATAGGAAATTATGACTCTTCGGTATCAGAGATAAATGATGCCATATCCTATTTTAAGATATCCGGACAGGAAGAAAAGGTTGCCGATTTATACTCTCTTAAAGGATATGCCTTATGGAAAAAGGGTGTATATGGTCTTAGTTATCAGAACTATCTTAAAGCAATAGAGATATATGAAGAGATAGGAGAGGCTAACATTATAGAAACCCTTGTTGGACTTGGAGCTGTATGTTTTACTACAGGTCAGTATACAGAAAGTATCTCTTACTATGATCGTGCATTAAAGATAGCAGATGATCTGGGCGATGTTAAAGAGGAAGCTAGATTGTACAATAATATTGCAAGTGTATACTATTCGCAAGAGAGTTACGATAGAGCTTTGGAGTTTGTTAATATGGCACTTGAGATGAACAGGAAACATGGTAACAGACATCGCGTTGCAGTTAATCTAAACAATCTGGGAAATATATATGTAGCACTTAAGGATTACAAAACAGCGCGAAAACTGTATACCGAGGCATATGAGATAGAGAAGGATTTGGGAAACAAACCCGGAATGGCAATGAAACTGGCAAATATTGCAACAATATATCAGAATGAAACTAACCTTCAGGAAGCATTAGATTATTCGCAGAAAGCACTTACTATATTTGAGTCGCAAGAGATGAAACGTGGTGCTGCGTTTGTATCAAACAAAATGGGTAAGCTATACTTACAACTTAAAGATTTTAAGGAGGCAAAGAAATTTCTGGATAAGGCAGATAAATATCTTAAAGATATTAATGATCCTGAGCTTTTTGTTCAAAATTCATATGACTATACCACATACTATTATGAAATAAAGGATTATAAGACTGCTTTAGGCTATAGTTTTAACTACTCTGCATATAAAGATACCGTATTTAATCACGATAAAAGCAGAACAATAGCAGAGATTGAAGCAAAATATGATCTTATTCAGAAAGAGAATGAGTTGGCAGTAAAGAATGAGGAGATAAAGGTACTTGCAACAAAAAAACGCCTTGATATGCTCAAGTATCAGGCATTAATAGGAGGTCTTATTATATTTATTGTTACCGGAGTATTTATGTTCTTCAGGCAAAAACAACGAGCAATTCAAGACAGGGTTATATTTCATAAGGATAAAGAGATTGCAAAGGCAAAAACAGATCTGGTAGAGGCAAGTTTATATAACTCAAATCTTGAAATGCAGAAACTGGAGGCTGATATCAGACATAAAAATGCTGAGTTAACTAACTTTGCACTGCATATTGTACAAAAAAATGAGCTGTTAAATGAACTAAAAACACAACTTAAGACGTTTAAACCAGTTGGTGATCAGAATCCTAATGTTAATATGATAAATGATCTTAAGATAAGGATTAATCAACACCTGAATAGTACAAGTGGAGATGCTGAAACGTTTCAACTTAAGGTTGATAAAACAAACCGCGACTTTATGGATAAACTGGTAAGCAGGTATCCTGACCTTACAACTAACGAGAAGCGTTTATGCTCATTGCTAAGAATTAATCTGTCATCAAAAGAGATTGCATCACTTAATAATACATCATATAAAGCTGTAGAGATGGCAAGATATCGTTTGCGTAAAAAACTGATGATTGATGCTAATGCAAATCTTAATGAGTTCTTTATTAATTTCTGATAGATTGTATATTTAATATTTGGAATAAATTAAATAATTTCTTCATAATTTAAGCTACTTCTGATTGTATTACCATTTTGTTTTTGATACATTAGAGCTCGGTTATAACAATAAACTATGAAGAGAATATACATACTATTAATATCATTGTTGCTACTGTTATCAGTACATGCAAAAGAGAGTGATAAAAAGACAATAATTATTCCACACCCAACAGTATCTGCTATAAAGATGCTTACTACACTTGATAGAGTTGGATTATTGGAACTTGATAATATACACTTTATAGGAGTATATCATAATAGAGAGAAATACGATTACTCTAAAACAGAGAGTTGCCTGGATACAGCAAATATAAGCATGACCCTTAAGCAACTAAAGGGTGAGCTTAATCCGGGAAATCTGTATATGAAGAATCCGCTTACAAAGTCGTTTAATAAATTGTTTAAAAAGAGTAGTGGTATCTTCTTTCTGTGGGGACCAGATATCCCTCCTGTAATTTACGGTGAAGCTAAAAATGAAAGAACAAAGGTTACCGATACATACAGACACTATCTTGAAGCATCATTTGTATTTCACCTTTTAGGTGGTTATCAAAACAGCGGCTACAGAGCTCTTTTAGAAGATAAACCAGAATATCTTATAAAAGGTATCTGTTTAGGATTACAGACAATGAATATAGGTACAGGAGGCACTCTAATACAAGATATTCCGTCTGAGATATATAATAGCGATGAATTAAAAGGACTTGAACACTTGAGTAATGAAGAGATACATCGTAATTATTATAGACAGATATCTGATGAATATGGTGTTACAGGTTTTCATATGCATACAATTGAGTTGGTTGACACATTTCTTACAAACCTTACCGGAACCAACAGTAATTTCAGACCCACAATAAACAGTTACCATCATCAGGCAATAGAGAAGCTTGGTAAAGGATTTAAGATTGCTGCACTATCTGCTGACGGAAAGATAATAGAGGCTATATACCATACAAAATATCCTAATGTATTTGCCGTTCAGTTTCATCCTGAGCGTCCTGATTTCTATCTGTTTGAGAACCTTATAAAATTTGAACCAGATGGCGAAGAGAGATATCTCTCAGAGTGGGTTGACAAAAAGAGCATGGAGTTTCATTATAACTACTGGCGCGGAATAAACAAAAAACTTAAAGACCAACACTAACAACTAACGACCAACAACTAACAACCAATAACTAATGACCAACAACCAACAACAGTAAAAATTACTCCATGATCTCTCCAATAGCCGATCTGATAAATATTCTGTAACTAAATTAACGAGAGGCTATCTGTTCAATAATTGCTGGTAGTTGATTTGGTGATTCTATTATTGCATCAGGCGACTGTTTATACAAAATATCATGCGAGTTAAAACCCCACTCTACAGCCACAACTGGTATGTTTATACGTTTCATAGCTTCAATATCGCGGGTTTCGTCACCAATATAAATAACATCTGATGCCGATAAAAATCTCTCTTTTAGCAGGCATTGCATAACCTTATCCTTTCCAAAAAGATTCTTCCCTGAGTACACAAAGTCAATAAGATTATTCAGATTATTATTTTTCAGAAACATCTTTACATTATCGCTATTGTTTGATGTCATAATCCCCATATTATATCCGCTATCTTTTAAATCAAATATAGCTTTCTTTATACCTTTTATTGGCTTTATATCGTGTATGCTATTCTTAAGTATGTACTTTACTCTTCTTATCAAAAACGGTAGTTTAAAAAAACCAATATTACATATCTTTAACGCCTCCTGTGTTGTTTTTCCTCTGAGAGTCTGGATATCGTTAAAGTGTATTGTATTACATTTGTATTTTGGTGCAATGGTATTATATATTTTAACTATTGTATCCATTGTATCGGCAATGGTACCGTCAAAATCAAAAATTATTGTTTTACTCATTTGTTGTGTCAGGTTTATCTATTACAAAAATAAATATATGAACAAAAGAAAACTATATAAAAAGCAATATTTTGTTACAATATATACTATTTGTTACCTGTAATATTGAGCTATATGATTACGATATTTTACCGATATCAAGTATTTTCATTGTTTAATCTATCCTAAAAGTCATTTAATCTATTAAAAAAGTTTGTTTGCCATAGAAACTACTATTGTAGGGGGTGTGCAAAATGTTATAGCATTGTAAACCATATAAATACAGTTTAATGTAGTAGTGTTTTTTTGCCAGATATAACGTCTCTATTCAGGTTTTGTAGGGGTGGTATAGAATATTGCTTTTCTGTTGTTCATATATAATTAACCAATATTGTGCAGTAATTAATAAGAACAAACAATGAAGAACAGGATAAATAAGAGGAATATAATTTTGTGGATAATATATGTTATTGTCTTTATCCTCTTCAATGTTTATATAATTAACTATTAACAGATATTTATGAAACCTGAATGAGTTTTAATACTGATATTTCCTATTAAAGTTCATTGTGAGTTTCATACGAAAGAAAACTATTAGACGTATGAAAAACTTTTACAAAATTAGGTTGTGTTTTGTACTTCTGATTCTGAGTTGCGGTATTATTACAGCTCAGAACTCAGATAGAACACCCTCCAGTAAGAGAGTTAAAGAGAGGGTTTTAGACAGGACTCTGAAAGGAGCTTACTACAGGTCTGAAATTAAGAAACCACCGCGGGGGGTGAAGTTGTTTGAAGATTTTGAGAGTCATGAAGACTTCTCATTAACATTTGGCGACTGGGTAATGGTAGATAAAGATGATGATGTTACATTCTCATACTCAGGAATTGATTTCCCGCATGAGGAGGAGAAATTAGCCTTTATGGTTATGAATCCACTAACTGTTACTCCGCCTCTTACCGATTGGTTTGCTCATAGTGGTAATAAGTTTGGTGTTGCTCTGTCGTGTTACAATAAGCCTAACGACGACTGGATGATATCACCAATAATTAATTGCGATGGAGATGATGTATTATCGTTCTATGCGCAATCATATTCTGTGGGATTCGGACTTGAAAAGTTTCAGGTATTAATATCAGAGACAGGAAGTACTGACCCGGACGATTTTGTTAAAATATCAGAAGGAGAACATATAAAACCTCCTGCAGGTGTATGGACAAAATACCAATATGATCTGTATGATTATGCAGGAAAGAATGTTAGGTTTGCAATACGTTGTGTATCAACATACGCAATGCTATTAATGATTGATGATATTCAGGTAGCATCTACACCAACAGAACCATCAAGCGATCTGAATTTTAATGTATTTAATGCAGATACAATACGAACAGGAAATACATTTGGTTCTGGCGATATCTATACAATTCAGAATAACGAAGGAGGAAACCTTGTTATTAATGATATTGAGATATTGGATATAAAAAAGGGTGCGGGAGATGAGTTTATTACAACAACAGTTGGTGATATATCAGAAACAGCATTCACAACAACATTTAATAAAGACGATGTGAATATCCCTCGTCATGGTACCTACAATTTTGGATTTAACTATAATCCTGTTAGTGCCGGGCGAGATTCTGTTGCTTTTATACTTAAAACAAACTCATTTGATGGATTAAATGATACAATATTCCTTGTAGGACAAGCTTATGATTTGCCGGAGAAAACTGTTGAAGTTGGATTAAGTAAAGATGTAAATATACGCACACCAATGGCTAATTTGTTCTCTTACTCGTTGTCGCAGACAATATATACAAAGGAGGAGCTTGCTGTAGGTGACGGACGCAAGATTGAGAAGATACAGTTGCGTTATAAAGGTGAAGATGCATCATACCATAATGTACGAATATTTGCAACCCTTACAGATAAGGTTGAGTTTTATGATAAAACTGATTGGGTTGATTTGACTGGTCAAGTACCAGTGTTTGATAGTAAAGTATTTCTGCCAACAGGCGTAAATTGGCTTACATTTAACTTTGAACGTCCGTTTGTATATGACGGAACAAAGAGTATTGTTTTTACTATTCAGGAATATTCTGACTACATGATTCCATATCGTGGTGATAAAAGCAATGGTTTCTACGTGTCTGAATCTGCTTCGCA
The DNA here is from genome assembly GCA_002454955.1 of Bacteroidales bacterium UBA6680. GTDB lineage: Bacteria > Bacteroidota > Bacteroidia > Bacteroidales > UBA6680 > UBA6680. The sequence goes on along the minus strand of DKJY01000085.1, from coordinate 21,440 downwards.
GAATGGAGTAGATAATATGGTTATGTCACTTGCTAAATTCTCTGACGAGAAAGTCATTGATTATAATAATATACCATCAGCATCTGATTCATACAAGAAGAGAGCTAACATAAGAATATTCTTTGATGAAAACACAGATCAGGCAGAAGCTCTAATAAATCCATCTGTTTTAAGATGGGATAACCTTAAATCTGGTTTAGAAGATGCAATTAATGTAACACTATTTAACCCGGGAACACAAGATCTTGTTGTAAATAATATTACAACAGAAACAGCTATACCAGTTGAATTTAGCGAGACATCGTTTACTGTTGCTCCGGGAGCAACAAAGGTTATTACGGCAACATTTAAGCCGATTGTTGGTGGAGTATTCAATACTAAGGTTAATATAGATTGTAATTATGCAAATGTAGAGCAGTTAACAATTAATGCCGTTTCATACACTGCCGGACATCTATATGAAGATTTTGAAGATGCTACTGTATTTAAATTCCCTCCTGAAGGATGGACTATTCAGGGTAATAGCGGAAACTGGGAATTAGGTCACTACTCTGCAAATGCTTATGAAAAAGGTCAGTTTGCATTCTCTGATCCTGGTAACGATTATCTGATAAGCCCGCAACTTGTTGTTGAAAAGGGAGACAAATTCAGTTTCCATGCAATGGCTCAGGGTATTATGATTGATGGTGGAAAAATGCTATATGCATATTGGTCTAAGGATCTGAAGAACTGGCACTCGTTCCCGCTTGTTCAGCTTGAGCCTACATTCCTGAAGCGCTATAAGAAATTTGAATTTGAGTTTCCGGAAGATGCATACGGAAAAACATACGTTGCATTCTGGCGTCAGGGTGATGTTGGTGAAGTATTTCTTGATCTTATAAAAGGGCCAAAGATATTTACACATGGTAACGATCTGTTTGTATCAGAAATGATAGGTCAGGACCTTCCGGTAATAGGAGTTGATAATGAATATACTATTACTGTAAAAAATATAGGAAGCAATCAGATAAATAGCTATAAAGTACAACTTATAGATGAGAATGATAATGTACTTGTAGAGCTAGATGGTGCTCCTATAGGACCAGACACTAAGAAAGATATTACATTAACATGGCGTCCGTCAGATAAAAATGCTTCTACAGTTAGAGGTAGAGTAGTATCTGTTGAGGATGAGAATACAGATAACAACACAAGTAAAGCAATAAGAGTATTTATTCAAAAAGAGTTTAGTCTTGTTGGAGGTAATGAACCATCAGAGAAATTCGGATCATTCCCTATACATGCTGGAGCTGAGATAAGTTTCTGCCAATCTGTATATACAAAAGAGGAACTTAAACATGGTGGATATATTACAGGTATAGCACTAAGAAATAATTTCTCTGACAATTATAATGAGCGCAGAATATTTATCTATATAAGCGAGACTGAAAATCAAAACCTCCAGGATGGTTGGATTGATATAAAAGATCAGAAGCTTGTATATGATAAACGTATTAATATTCCTTCAGGATTAAATACTGTATTTGTACCGTTTACAAAACCATATCTGTATACAGGTAAAAATGTAGTTATCACAATATATCGTGTTTATGATTCAAACTTCCTCTACTCAAAATTTAGTTTCAGAGCTAAATATGATATTGAGAATAAAGGTCGTTCCAGAACATATTTTGGCGATAAACTTAATTTCAAGATGGATGCTCTACCAGAGAATACACTTGAGAATGGTGTGGCAGAGATGCGTTTTGTATTTGATACTGAAAACTGTGGTGAACTACATGGTAAGGTATATATTGACGGAACTAACCCTAAGCAGGTACTTAGTCTGGTAAATATTCAGATACCTGCACTAGGTTTTACTACACAAACAGACAATGATGGTAAATACGTACTTAAGTATATCCCAGAGGGAGATAAAGATATAGAGGTACGTAGCTTACTGATAGAAGACAAAGATATTACAGCTACCGTTGTAGCTCGAAATGAAACAGAACTTGACATACCTGTTGATAACAGACCAATGGTAACTATCAGCGGAAAACTAATTCCTAGTTTCGATCCTTCATCGCCACTAGACGGTGCATCAGTATATCTGGAGGGAGTTGGACTTAAGTATGAGGTAACATCAGACGCTTCTGGTAACTTCTCAATGCCAACAGTACTTGCAAATTACGATTACACACTGCATGTAAACAAAGAGGGATTTGATGAATATACAAAAGTTGTTTCTGTTGTTACAGATGATATAGATCTTGGAACTATAACTATTAATGAGATTGCTTACCAGGCTGTTCTACCGCTTGTTAAGAAAAATGAATCAAATGAGGCTGTTGTAGAGTGGTACGCTCCAGGTGCAATTAAAGAGAAAGAGTTCAGATATGATGATGGTACACCGAGACACTTTGTTGGATACAATCTGAGACCAAATGGATACCTTGGTTCAGCATTCCACAGTAGCTCATATGTTAAAAGTGTTAAGTGGTGGCTAACATTGTCAGGCATACCACATACAAAAGTAAATATTAAGATTCTTGGTCTTGATAATACTGGTAAACCAAACAGAGACGACCTGCTATATGAAGCATATGATATTCCTAATACTGACGATCAGTGGAATGAGCATGTACTTTCAGATCCTATCTGGGCACCAAACGGATTCTTTGTAGGTATTAATGCCGGAATGAATACACAGGATCTTGCAGGAGACGACGGTGTTGATAAGCCATATGAGTGTAAGAGAAACAGATTCTGGGGAACACCGGATATTACTGATCCTAACACAGAGTGGTCTGAGTTTGGTACAGCAGATCACTATCCTTATAACTTTATGGTCAGAGCTGTAGGTTTGAGTAATAAGGATATTACATATGCTGACGATTCAAGAAACGGTGCTGCCACAAGAGCTCGTACAGGATATACTGTTCGTAGAGGGTTAATAGATGATATTGACAATGTAGATAGCTGGACAGTTATTACGCCTGCTGAAATAACAGAGAATAGTGTTACAGATACAGATTGGAGCACACTTGCTCAGGGTGTATATAAATATGCAGTTTATGCACATTACGATAATGGTGTTGTTTCAGAACCAGCTTTCTCTAATTCAATACAGAAAGATATGTATACAACATTTACTGCAAACGTAACTGTAAACACCGATGAAGACACTCCGGTTGGTACAGTAATAACACTTGTTAATCACGATGGACTACATAAGCATATCTATGAGGCAACCATTGATGAGATTAACGGAACCATTACAGTAGAAAATGTTTGGAAAGGAATCTATAAATTAAAGATTGCTAAAGAAGGATTCTTTGTATATGCTGACGATAATCTTGATATGTCAACAGAAGGAAAAACACTTAATGTTGATCTTGAAGAGATCATTAATAAGCCGTTTAACCTTGAGGTTATTAATAAAGAAGGTAATAAAGCTACTATGACATGGGGCGATGTTGATGTTCCACTGTTTGAGCACTTTGAAAACAGAGAGTCGTTCTCAGAGAATATTGGTAACTGGACATCACTAGATCTTGATGGAGGTGATACTTACGGTCTGTCTGTTTGTAACTATCCTGGCGAAGGAGAACCTCACGGATTCTATGTGTTTGCTCCAAATGAGACAACACCTTCAATATTCCTGTATGTTCCTGAACTTGCTCCGTTTAAAGGCGCAAAATCAGCAGTATCATTCAGCGGAGATACTCCTAGTAACGACTGGCTAATCTCTCCTAAATTTATGGTGGGTACAAACACAATATTTAGCTTCTGGGCTAAATCAGCAGATCCTTTCTACGGATTAGAGCGTTTTAGAGTACTTGTTTCTGAAACTGGTCAGGAGCCGGAAGACTTTAAGCTAATATCAGAAGGTGAGTATGTTGAACCTGATAAGTTCTATAGTATGTATGAGTATGATCTTTCAGCATATGCAGGTAAAGAGATCTCTGTAGCTATAAATTGTGTATCAGAGAGTTCGTTTGCATTCCTTGTAGATAATATATACATAGGACTTAAGAAAGATCAGATGTCTAGACAGTTTAAGGGATACAATGTATATTTTGAGGATATGACTACACCAGTACAAACAGGTGTAACCGATCATGAATTTATGTTTGAAAACCTTGTACATGATAAGACCTATACTGTTGGTGTATCTAACCAATACACATCTGGAGAGTCAGATATAATTAAAACAACATTTACGTATGAAGTTGTCGGAAATGTTGCTCCTATAATTAATTCAACCCCTGTAACAGAGATTACAGAAGGAAAGAAATATGAGTACGTACTAAGTGTTGAGGATAACAATAACGATAAACTGAGCTATGATCTTGAATCTGCTCCGGCATGGCTAGAGTTAGTAGAAGATGGTGATCAGTTTAAGATTGTTGGTAAACCTGAGAACGAGCATATTGGCGATCACAAAATTAAGTGGACAGTTTCTGATAGTCAGCTTACAGATAGTCAGGAGTACACTCTTACAGTTAAGGAGTTTAAGCTTGTTGATGACATAACCGATGCTGAGATTAGTAAGGCAACTGTATATCCTAATCCTGCAACTGATTATATACGTATCTCAGGTGCAAACGGATGTATTGTAAAGATCACAGGCCTTTCAGGAAAGGTATTAGAGAGCTTTACTGTAACATCTGATAACTATAACAGAGCGCTTGATCTTAACTCAGGATGTTACATTGTAAATGTATCAAACGGAAGTGCTGTTAAAAATATCAAACTAACTATTAACTAATTAATTCAATCATGTTTGCCGGAGATTCTGTCTCCGGCAACTAAAAAATATATAACATGAGATATCTTAACATATTAACGCTTATTTTGTTTCTGTTTGCAACGCAGAACAGTAAAGCACAATATTGCGACGCTCGTGCAACCGATCCCGGATCGGATTACATAAGTTATGTCCAGCTTGAGGATATTGTTAATGACTCTGACTCAAGAGGATATTCAGACTTTACATCAATGACCGCCAGACTATATATTGGCGGAACATATACTCTTTATGCAGTTAATGCCAGTCATCATACAAACAATAAGTTAAAGGCATGGATTGACTGGAATGGAGACCAGACATTTGATAACGAAACAGAGGTTGTGGAGTTTGATTATCCGGCACGTGCACTATCAGTTCTTGGTAATGCAACATTTACAGTGCCGGATGATGCAAAACTTGGATCAACAAGGTTACGTATTATACTTACCGATTTTGATGACCCTGAACCATGTGGCGATTTTTACTATGGTGAGGTAGAGGACTATACTGTTACAATTGGAGCAAGTGATGTAACGCCAGTTGCAGATTTCTTTGCACATGAAACCAAACCTTTTGTAAACAATGTTGTATACTTTAAAGATCTCTCGTCGGCATTGCCATCAGAGTTTACATGGTCTTTTGAGCCATCAACAGTTACATACCTTAATAATACAGATGCAAATAGCGAAGATCCTGTTGTAGAGTTTGATGCTGCAGGAGAATACACCGTTACACTTACAGTTAGTAACGCACATGGCGAGAATACTGTAACAAAGGATGCATATATTACAGCAAAAGCTTACGATTCACCATTCGGACTAACAGGTACATCAGAAGGTAACAGGGTTAGCCTTGCATGGAATGCTCCAATATTTGAGAGTTTTGAATCGTACGATAACTTTGCAATTGAGTTTGAGCCATGGACACAGTATGATGGCGACGGAAAAGCAACACTTGAGTTTACAGGGTTATCGTTTCCAAATATGGGATACGAAGGATCATTTATTGTATTTAATCCTAACAAAACAAAACCTATTGTTGAAGGTGCCCCTGCTCATAGCGGAAGTAAATACCTAGCTTGTTTCAGATGTGTTGGAGAGTTTAACGATGACTGGTTAATCTCGCCAAAATTCACTGCCGGAACAAACGATGCTATAACATTCTTTGCAAGAACACTTGCCGATGTGTACTCACTTGATGAGTTTAAGGTATTGGTATCAGAAACAGATGCTTCGCCATCGTCGTTTAAGGTAATATCTGGACAGAACAGTGTAACAGCACCACTTGATTGGCAGAAATTTAGCTACGATCTTTCTGAGTACAACGGAAAAGAGATACATATTGCAATACAGTGTGTTTCATCATACGCACTAGCACTTTGTCTTGATGATATTATGATTCTTCGTGGCGACGGAACAGTACGTTTTAAGCAAGATTTTGAAGGAGAAGAGGATACCAATATAGACCCTAATGCAACATACACACATATTAATAATATAAGAATTGCTGATGCTCCGATCTCAGGACAGGTACGTATGCCTTCTGAGTTGTCTTATGAACCAACCAGATATCTGCAAGGATTTAAGATATACAGAAACGATACAGAGATTGGATCAACAAACACATCATGGGATACTAAATTTGTAGACAAGAATGTACCGGATGGTGATCATGTTTATGCTATTACAGCAACCTATGTAACACCAGATTGCGAATCGGCATATTCAAACAAATTAGATATTACCGTAGACAATTCGTTGCCAGAACTTACTGTTACAGTAAACGATAAGGAGTTCATAAGCGGAGACAGATTCACTACACAAGGTAGTACAGCAATTGGAGAGTCAACAGATTTTACAATTAAGGTTAATAATATAGGTAATAGTCAGGCTTTGGAGGTGAATAATGTAACTGTTGCTGGCGATAACTTTACAATCAAAAGTAAACCAGAACAACCTGTTGCGGCAGGAGAATCGGCAGATATAGTTATAACATATTCACCAACAGAGCAGGGTGGCGATATTGCTACTATTAGCTTTGAGACAAACGATAATAATGAACCAACATTTAACATGGAGCTAAAAGCTACAACCGGAGCTCTATGGACGTGGATGATATATCTGTATGAAGATGGAACAGGACTTAATGGATTTAAAGATTTTAATGAACTGGAAGCTGTTGGATCAATCCCTGATAAAGTAAACTTTGTTATACTTTACGATTCAGATGTAGATGAGCAAGACGGTATCTATCTTGTAAAGAGAGATCCTGACGGAAATAACCAGACAATGATAAGTCCTATTGTTGACAAAAGCATGGGAATGGACTTTGATATGAATAATTGGGAAACTCTTGATGAGTTTATGCAATATACACACCTTAATTACCCTGCTGAACACTATGCCTTAACAGTTTGGGATCATGGATCGGGTATATTCCGTAAATCGGCTGACAACTTTGTTACAAAAGGTGCTGTAGGTGAGATGAAACTGTGGGAGATGGATGATGCACTAAGTAACTTTAAAAAGGTTACGGGTAAAAAGCTTGATATTATGGCGTTTGACCTGTGTCTGTTGGGACAGATAGAGACAGTATATCAACTTAAAGATTATGCAGACTATGTAATTGCATCTGAAAAGACTGAGCCAGGTGATGGTTGGGATTATGAGAACGGCTTTGTACATATGTATAATAATCCGGAGATAACGGCTGCCGAGATATCTGCAAAAATTGTTGAAGCATATACACTATCATATGAGAATGGTGAAGCACAGCAAGATGGTAGTGGAACAACACAGGCATTTACAAGTGTTGATGCAATGGAGACACACCTGATACCGGCACTTAATAAATTCTCTGAAAAACTTATTGTTGCATGTAGCGAGCATAAAGATGCTATAAAGGAGGCACGCATGTCAACATGGTACTCAGATGGTATTACAGCTCACAGAGATCTTGGTCATTTTGCAAAACTTATTAAAGCAAATGTAAATCTTCCTGAAGATCTTCGTAATAGTGCCGATGGAGTTATAGAAGCACTTAAAAAGAGTGTACCTCTTAATATGTATACAAAAGAACTAAACGCTCCTACAACGGGACTTAAGATATGGTTCCCTCTGCACTATAAAATAGAGAAAGAGTATCCATATTATGCTGAGGGTAACCTTAATTACCTGACATTTAGCGAGACAAAGTGGGATGAGTTTCTTGAGATATTTGAGAATCCTGTAGCTGACGGAAAGCCATTAGTAGATTTTACAGCATCAAAAACTGAGGTGCAGATGCAAGAGAAACTAATGCTTGTAGACAACTCACTTGCCAACCCTATAATTGAGAGCCGTGAGTGGACAATAACTCCAGCTGAAGGTTTTGAGTATACAAACGGAACCGATAACAGATCAAAGAGACCTGTACTGTCATTTAGCAGTCCCGGAACATATGCTGTAGCACTAAAGGTAACAAATAGTGTAGGAGAGAAAACCCTTAAAAAGACCGGATTTATTACAGTTAGTGTACCGTCTGACCTTCCGGCACCACAGCTTAGTTTCGAGAAGGCTACCAGCAGCATAACACTTAACTGGTTAGCATCAGCTGATCTTAAGAGTACCCTAATGCAAGGATTCGAGAATATGTCAACATTTGATTGGATAGTTAAGACCTCTAAAACGTTTGAGATATCAGACCTTAAGAATAATCCTTCAGGAACAGTAACATGGGGATTCACAGATAAAACTTCGTATAATGGCGAAGGACAGCAGTATATACATAACGGAAAATACTCAATGTCTATTGGATATACATCAAAAGATCTTAGCTGGCTTATTACACCAGAAGTAACTATTCAGGAAGATGATGATTTAAGCTTCTGGACATGGTATAAGAACGGAATGGTAGCAAACGATGGTAAGGTATACTATACTAAGTTCTACGTTGCTGTACTAGAAGGATCAACTGTAGATAAGGTTATTGAGTGGAACTCTGAGGATGTAAAATCTAATGTATATGAATCTGCCGTAAATGTTGACCTTAAAGATTACGAAGGAAAAACAGTTAGAATAGCATTTATATACGAATATAACGATGGATTCCAGATGGCTATTGATGATGTTGTTATTGGTGCTCCTTCTGCTTCAAGAACCGTAAGAAACCAGAACAGATCATTTACAAGTAACGGATTCGAGATATACAGAAATGATGAGCTGGTACATACAATTACAGATCCAACTGTTCTTACATATACTGATGAAGGACTTGCTACCGGAACATACTACTATAAAATTGTTGAACTGTTTACAAACCCTGATTTCTCAGGACCTGAGTCAAATGAGATTGAGGTAACATTTGTATCAACATCAATTGATGGTAGTAAGTATAGCGATATTAACCTCGACATTTATCCTAACCCGGCAAAAGATCATCTGAATATTAAAGCAGATGTTGTGGGTAAATTCAACATTACACTGTACAACCTATCTGGTAGTGCGGTAATGAATATGGGAGATATTGATCTGCAATACGGAACCAAACTTAATCTTAAATCGCTTGAGCCAGGTGTATATCTGTTACACCTTAACAATGGTGACTATAAGATTACAAGAAAAGTAATACTTAAGTAAATTATGCAAGGGTATGCATACCATTTGGTATGTGTACCCTTTTATGTTAAACCCAATATATGGAACTATGAGGAACTTTTATTTTAAGAAAGCACTAATTGTGCTTGTTTTAATGACCTTCTCAGGACTTCTGTTTGGTCAGACATCATGTGATTGGAAACTCAGATTACGTGATAGTTATGGCGACGGATGGGGATCAAATAAGATCTCGCTCTACGTAAACGGAGTATTAAAGTTTGATAAGGTAACGCTTGACGATGGTGCAGGCCCGCTTGATTTTTCATTTACAGCATCAACAGGCGATGTAGTTAAAGTTGAATACTTTGCAGTTAGTTGGTCGTACCCTGATGAGACATCATGGGAACTGCTTAATGCCAATGACGAAAAAGTAGCAGGAGAGGGACCTGATGTATATAACCCGGCCGGAGGAGAGTTTACACTTAGCTGTCCTGTGCCAATAGACCTGCTTCCTGTATCTATTGAGGAGCCAAAATCCAGCAATAGCCTTACAAATCAGGAGACAATAAAAATTAAATATGCTAACAATGGTATTAGTGCCCTTAATGAAAATTTTGAGGTATACTATACTATAGATGGAAACGAGATTCGTGAGACAGTTACCGGACAAGAGATTTTAGCAAAAGGCGAATATATACACACCTTTGCTACAAAGGCTGATCTCTCTGCAAAGAAAATGCATACAATTACTGCCGGAATTACAACAGCATCAGAAGATAATGCTGGCAATGATGTTACAGAATATAACGTATTTAATACAGACCCTAACAAGATTCTGGTATATGACCATACCGATACAAAGATTATTAAATATACACTACCAAATATTACCGATAAAGAGGATGTAATAGCTACAGAGGCATTTGATGGTAAAATGCTAAGACAAATTACATATCTTACAGATGGTAATATATATGCGCTCTCTACAAGAGATACTATGCTGCAAATTAATCCTGACACAAAAGAGGTTAAATCGTTATTTGAGATAGATGTAGAGGAGTATATCTCTGAGTGGACTGCATTAAAATACAATACAGTAACTAAGAAACTGTATCTTGCAGGTAAGAATAGTACAAAATCTTATATATATGAAGTTAGTCTGCTAGGCCAGGCAACAGAGAGAATACTGGAATTTGATGGCGCAATATCATCAATGACATTCGATAACGAAGGTGTACTATATGTATTTGACGCAAAGATAGGAAAGAAACTATATACATTAGATATTACATCTAACACAAAAACAGAGGTAACAGCTCTAAGTGATCAGGTATGCGATTATTACTTCTCATCTATATTTACAGATCGTGAGTCAGGAGATATCTATATTGTAAACAACACTAATTCAGAGAAGAATAGAGTATTTACAGTAAACAAAGATACAGAGAAGATATACTATATTGGAATGGATGACAACTCAGAAGATATACGTTCAGTTGTAACTGAATATACCGATGAGAACCCACTATATTTTATCTCTTTTGGTTCAGAGAATCAGAAAGAAGCAGCCGTAATTAATCAGGAATTAAAAACTATTAAGCATAAGCTGTTCTTTGGTAAGGATATAACAAAGGTTAAACCTCAGTTTATTGTACCAGAAGGAGTAACAGTTACACTTAAAGATTCAAGAGAGACAATTATTAATGGCGAAACAGTTCTTGATCTTACAAATGATGTAGTTGTTGTACTATCATCTGATAGCAAAACAGAGGAGTGGACAATATCTGCTGTTGTTGGAAAGAACCATGAAACTCTTATAGAGACATTCTCTATTGAGAATCAGCTTGTAGATGCTGTAATCAGCAAAGAGGATAATGAGATTATTATTGAGATGCCTGCTGGAACAGACGTATCGCTACTAGTACCACAATTTACACTATCGGTAAATGCTGCTGTTAAGGTAAAAGGACGTACGCAGATATCTGGTAAAAGTAAAGTAGATTTTACTAAAGAGGATGCTGATGTTGATTTTGAGATGTATACTGTAGTTGCTGAGGATGGTAAAAAGCAGGAGTGGAAAGTTATTGTTGATGTTGTTGATACACCAGAAAAACCAACACTTGACTATCCTGAGAACGAGGCTGCAGATGTTCCTACAACATTCACTATTAAGTGGAATGAGGTATTAGGAGCTCTGGGTTATAAAATATATCTTGGAGAGACACTTGGTGATACACCATTTGCTACATCTGAGACCAATAAACTTAAAGTAACAGATCTTACACCAAACACTGCATATAAACTTAAGGTAGTACCTTACAACAATGCTGGAGACTGCACAGATGCTGAAGAGTGGACATTCACTACAGGCGATAAGACATATATTATCTCAGATGCAACCTATGAGGTTACAAACGGTGTATTTTACGATACTGGAATAGAGGATAACTATAATATAGATGAGGAGCATACAATGACCCTTAAACCATCGGAGGCAGGTAAAAATGTAAAACTGAACTTCAGCTGGTTTAGTACAGAGGTTGATGCTGATGAGTTATATGTGTTTAACGGATCAAATATTGATGCAACACAGGTTGCAGGATCTCCTTTCTCAGGAAGCGAAGGAGAATCTACAAAAGAGATAATTGCAAATAATCCTGAAGGATCGTTAACATTCTACTGGACATCTGATGCTTCATCAACCAGAAGCGGATGGAAAGCAAAAATATCACTACACGAGTGGTTAACTCAGGATGTTGCACTTCGTGATATTGAGATGCCACAATCATCAGTATCGTTAACAGGCAACGAATCAGTAAGTTTTGATGTTGTAAATAAAGGTACAGAGGCTGTTAATGCAGTAGATATAGAGTATGTTATTAATGGCGATGTAGCAAACAAACAGACAAAAACAGTAACATTTGATACTCCAATTGCAGCAGGAGAACATAAAAAGGTTACCATAGATAATATTGATTTTTCAGCAGTGGGTAGCTACAATATACTATTTACCGCTGTACTTGCCGGCGATACAAATGCAGAGCAGCAAGAGGTAAGCGGATCTGTTGTACATGCAGAGATGATGTCAGTGTCTGATATACTTGACTTTACCGATTCTGATACAGAGAAATCTAAATATGTTGTTATAAGCGAATTTTTTGCAGGTTCAGAGATCTCAGAAGCACAGAGCACAACAGGAAACACATCACTTGCAATGTATGGTACAACATATACAGGATGGAGTAATGTATACGGAACAACACATTTTACAAAGAATGCCAGTCATGCTATTAAACTGAACCTATCTGTTGATGCAACATCACTGTCGGCACTTGAGTTTGGTTTTGACGCGCTACTTAACAAAACAACATGGTCTACTAACTCATATATGAGAGTTATGGTTAACGGAAACAACGTTAGCGGAACAATTGAGCCATCAAGTAATGCAACATTCAAATCGCATAACTTTGATATCTCTGCATATGTTGGAGGTATAATAAATATTGTTATTGAAGCACGCGTTAAAGATAAGGCAGAGACTGTATATCTTGACAATGTACATTTCAGAGTACCAGAGGCTGTTGATGCACAAATTATAAGTATCAGCGGACTGAGAAATGGAGGAAATAGTGCAACAGAACAGGCTACAATAAAGGTTAAGAACATTGGAGTGACTGATATTAACAAGATTGTTGCAGAGTGTACTATAGATGGTAACAGCGCAGCTAAAGTACAATCAACAATTGATCTTGCTACACCGCTATCATATAATCAGGAGACTGACGTTACACTATCAAATATAGATCTTTCAGCAATAGGAACTCATAACCTTGAGTTTAACATTGTTGTTGAGAACGACGCTGATACTGACAACAATACAAAAGAGCTTACTGTAGTTACACAAGAGGTTGTTAATACATTCCCATACAGTGAGGATTTTGAAGCAGAACATGGATGGGATATCGACGGAACTTCACCATCGTGGGAGGTTGCAACACCTGCAGGAGAGATAATAAATAGTGCTGCATCAGGAAGCAAGGCGTTTATTACTAACGCAGATGGATCGCATAATAAAGACGAGGCATCATTTGTTCAAAGTCCTGAGTTCGACTTCTCATCACTTACAAACCCAATGATAGAGCTTAAAACATGGTGGAACCTTGATAAAGATTCAGATATTGCATATATAGCTTACTCTATTGATAAAGGTGCAAGCTGGGAGCTTGTTGGTTCAACCTCAACAGGCGAGAACTGGTACAACTCTACATGGTGGGCCGATACAGAGTCGTGGACAGACGAAGGTAATGGCGAGTGGATTACATCTAAATACAGAGATCTGTCTGCACTTGCAGGAAAATCGTCAGTAATATTCAGAGTAGTTATGCTTGCTGATGATAGCGATCCAAGTAACGAGGGTTTTGCATTTGATGACTTTAAGATATATGAGAAACCATCTGTAGACGTTGCTCTTACATCAATTGTTAAACCATCTGATATGACAACACCAGGAACAGTTAAACCTACGGTATCTGTTAAGAATCTTGGTACAGCAGAACTTACAACAGATGTAACACTTACAATTAATCCTGGAAACAGTACATTTACAAAAACTGTTACAGCCCTTACTTCTGGCAATTCACAAGATGTTGAGTTTGATGAGTGGGAAGCAGTATCAGGTAAATATACCCTTACATTCTCTATTAATCCAGCAGGCGATGTTACCCCAGATAATAATAGTATATCAACAGAGGTTGCTCTTGATATGGCTAAGATGAATAACTACTATATTCAGGGTGCTGAAGCTCCGGTAATTGATGAGGATGCTAAGACTATTACTATTGATGCTAAAGAGAGCTCTGATATAACAGCAATGAAGGCTGTATTTGATCTTACAACTGGTGCTAAAGCTACTGTAGGCGGAGTTGAGCAAGAGAGTGGCGTTACAATTAACGACTTCACCAACCCTGTTGTATATCTTCTTACAGCTCCTGATGGTATTGCTACTATAGAGTGGACGGTAACTGTTAATCCTTATAAGCAGAAGGGTAATGATATTACACTATTTACTGTAGACGGACAATCAGATGATACATATATTGGAACTAATGAGGTGTATATAGAGATGCCGTACGGTGTTGATATGGCTGCACTTGTACCAACATTTGAACTATCTGAGAATGCAAAAGCATATATTGGCGACGATCTTCAGACTACAGCAGTATCGGCAGTAGACTTTACAAAAGGTGCTGTTGAATACAAAGTGGTTTCAGAGAGTGGCGAAGAGAAGGTATGGACCGTAACAATTGATGACGCACCTAATAATGCAGCATCAATAAAGACATTTACTGTTGACGGATCAACAGCAGCTGCTACAATTGATGCAACAGCAAAAACAGTTACTGCAGAGGTAGCTTATACTACAGATATTACAACAGTTAATGTTGAGTTTGAACTTAGCGAAGGAGCAACATTTATTGTTAATGATAGCGAAATCGCAACCGGATCTGCAATTGACTTTACAAATGCAGTAACAGCAAATGTTATTGCAGAGAATGGTATTGATAAAGAGGTGTGGACAGTTACTGTTACAAAAGCAACAGCATCTGATAACAATAAACTAAGTGCTCTTAATGTAGATGGTACTGCAGTAAACGGATTTGCAGCAAACACATACACATATAATGTAACACTTGATGCCGGTATAACTGCAACACCTGATGTAACAGCAACAGCAGCTGATGCAACAGCAAATATTGCTATTACAGATGCTACAGATATACTTTCTGATACAGAGGCAGACAGAACAACAACAGTTGCTGTAACAGCCGAAAATGGTAATGTACAGGAGTATAAGATTGTTTTCTATGTTGAGTCTGATGTAACAGCGCTAAGTGAGATTAAGATTGATGGTACAGTGGTTAACGGATTTGCAGCAGACGTATACACATACAATGTTGAACTTCCTGTGAACACAACTGCTACACCAGAGGTTACTGCTGCTGCAGTAAGTGCAAAAGCAAAGGTTGTTATTACAGCAGCTACCGATATTACATCTGATATTGCTACAGACCGCACAACAACAGTTGTAGTAACTGCAGAGAGTGGTAATACACAGGAGTATAAGGTAATATTCGCAGTTAAGAAATCTACTGGTGTTGAGATGGATGCTCTAAACAACGTGATTGTATATCCTAATCCAACTGCAGACTTTGTTAACATAACAAATGCAGAAGGATTCAGAATGACAATGATGAACTCAACAGGTAACATTATAGAGAGTAATATAATAAACTCTGATATCTATACATTAGATGTAAATAACCTTGCAAAAGGTATATATCTGATTAAACTGGTAAATGGCGATAATGTACGTACAATTAAGATTACTGTTAAATAACTATACATCATATCACTATACATTTTAGTAGCTTTGTAACCTTGTGCTACTATTAAAAACAGTTCATATCAATAATTCCCCGGTTATGCCGGGGAATTTTTTTTACAGATAACCATAATTATTATTAATCAATACAATAAAAGTACCTGAAACTTGCTTAGAATCGCAATCTGTATTATTAGTTTTATAGAGTAGTTTATAAGTGTTAAAAAAACACTTTAAACAATCTTTCCTCTCTTACTTAGAGACATTCCTTACGTTATTAGAGCTATTCCTTTTTTTGTAATTGATACTCTTCTGAATTAAAATTAATGCAAAACGTATTATTAGCGTTATTCCTTTCTAACTTAGAGATATCTTTCATTTAATAAGAGTTAAAGCACCAATTATTACTGAAATTCAGGCGTTTTTAAGCGGCAAATATATGTTTGGGGGTGTTGTTTTGGGTTGATAGATAAATTGATATTTTTGCAATACTTATATGGAACTAAGCATGAGAATTATCATTCTCACACACGAAGATGACTAATTATGCGAGTTCCATACGACCTATTAAAAACAAATTTAGACATATGAGAAATATAATTTTAAAAATATGTATCTGCTTTTTACTAGTAATTTATTCTGTAATGGCTATAGGTCAGGGTATAACAAGTTGCAAGTTAAATAGATCTGTACTTATAAATGAGACTGGTTTTAAAGGTACTCTGTTTCAGGAAAACTATATTTTTGATTTAAGCCCGGATAGATCTGGAAGATTCAATGTAAATGGATTGTGGTTCATAAAAAATATTGCAGACGATTCAATATCTGCATGGACACCAGAGAAATCTGAAATAAAGATGTTTGAAAAGAGACTCTATGATTTGGTAATTAGCCATAAAACAGATAATGAGCATATAAATGATAATATTCCGGAAATTTTAGATAATCTGAGTGAGTATAAAAGGCAATATATTGGTTTTAGAAACAGCAAAAAACATAACTGTCTTTGGATTCAATTTATAAGAACCGAAGAGATATTGAGTACCCCTGACACAATGATTGAACGTATATTTGGTGGCGGGGCAAGCGTTTTTCTTATAATATATAACTTCAGAAAAGATATGATAGAGTACTTATCTGTTAACGGAGCTATATAAACAGATGATTTCATAATATGAAAACCATAAGTAAAAACATTTGAATATTAGGTGTTTATTTGCAAATGTCGTGTGAATGTCGTGTTTTTGTAGTTGGAAAGTTACCCAAATCAGTTTGACATTTGTATCAAACTGAAAAACTAAAATAAAATGGAAACAGGAAAACTGATAAAAGAGTTAAGATTAAAGAGAGGTTTAACTCAGGAAGATTTGGCAGAAAAAACGGAGGTTAGTGTCAGAACAATTCAACGTATTGAGAGTGGAGATGTAGATCCGCGTGCATATACACTTCAGACGATTGCTAAAGCGCTTGATGTAGATTTTAGCATGTTTGTTGAAGATAAAACAGTGATTAAACAGAATGAGGAAACTGTTGATGAAAGAAACAGTTATGCATTTGTTCATTTAACAGGAGTTATACCGTTGATATTTCCAACCTTAATATTCATGAAGCTAAGGAGAAGAAAAAGCAAAAAGATGTCGAATCATTTTAGGGCTGCTATAACTATGCAGTTATGCATATTAATTATCAGCCTTATTAGCCTATGGATATATTGGAGAGTGAATCAGCCAATACCACTTATCGGAGGACTGTTTGCTGGGGCTTTAGTATCTGTTATAAATACAATATCGGTTATGAATGGTAAACCCTATATTAATCCGTTTATGAAGAATACAGAGATAAAAGGGGAGTAATATTGGGGTTCTTTCCGAATTATCATATAGATCTTTATAACCTAAATTCCTCAATATTGTTGGGAATTTAGTGAATATTACAAAGGCATGTTTAGATACTAATAACATGTGTATGTTATAGTAACTCCTTTAATTTATCTAAGTCTGGTAGAAATTTCCGGTATTTTTCTGGTAACTCTCTGGTAGTTTTGTATGTTGCAACACCCATTGCCTTGTTAAAGTCTCTAAAGGCAAATTCAACTACCTTATCTTTTTTCTCCTTGCACAAGATTATACCAATTGAGGGATTTTCATTCTTTCTGGTTAGTATTTAAAATTTTGTATCCAAAAATTACATTACATCACCCTTTTGGGTGTTTCCTTAAACATTTTTTTCCATTAATCTTGCGAGGATAGTATAATTTAAAGAAGAAAGGATCAAATGTTCTTTACTATAAAGAATACTAAAACACATTTTTAACTTAAAATAATTTAAACTTATGAAGCTTGAATGGTCAAAGATCTTTCTCACATTAGAATGACTTAATTATGCGAGTTTCATATAACCTAAAAACAGATTTAAATATATGAGAAAGACCGTTTTACTTCTAATAGTTTTTACTAAAACAATTTATTGCATGTCTCAGAATGGAGAGCTTATGACAGTAAAACATAGTGATGACAAAAGTTATCAAGGCTATTATACTGGCCAAACAGGAACTAAAGGAGATTGTAGAAGAATCTGTAATAGCAGTACTTATTTAAGATATACTGATTGGTCACTGCCGGGTAAAAAAACTATTACCAGACTTTATAGCAGTTATGGCTCATTTCACAATACTGGCTCTTATGCTATTTCAGATTTCAAATATGAAGCTTTTACAACTGATCAAACTTTTTCAGGGAGGAAGTTACTGAGAAGAAATATACATTCAAAGTACAAATGTTTATGTGTTAGGGAGCTAGATTCTAATAATCCATTTCTTATTGCAGAAAAGAGATGTGATGAAATTTCGGATGAGTTGAGTGAGTACAATGTGAATGAGGATGTAGTTAATTTTTATCAAAAAGAATTGGATAATGTTGAAAATAGAATAGATGCTTTGAACAAAAAGATAGACGAACTAAAAAAAGGTGAGTTCGAAAAGCAAACGGATTTCGAGAATAGAAAACGAAAATTAAGACATACCCCTGAATTAGAAAAACTTAAAAAGCTTAAATATAAGTTTAAGGTTAAAATAAGAAAAGAGAATGAAAAGAAAAGCTACAGAGACGATAATAAAATTAAAATAGAAAAACTCAAAAAGGATCTGAAATATTGGAAAAAAGTAAAAGAGAAAAAAGTACTTAGTAAGGGTCTGGATTCAATAAGTTCATATGATTCCGAAAAAGAGATGTTTTCTGTTGTTTTGAATAATAAGAGTTACATTATTAAAGTTCCAATTTTTTATGCTGAAAAATTCAAACATAATTATAAAAACCACATGATATATGAAACATACAGCAAAGAAAAGTATGCTAAAGGAGAATATCAATACTATAAACTTTTTACAAGTAGCTCTACTAAAATAAAAGAAGAAGATCTTACATATATTGACTATAAAGGATACAAAATTTATTTTGAAAAATCTCCGAAATTAAAATACACATCATTTGAAGAAGCAAGACTTTATTGCGAAAGTATATCGAATTCAAACGGAGGAAAATGGGGAATACCATTCTCAGAATTGATAAAAGAAATAAATACTGAATCAGATATTTTAAAGTCTTCAAACCTTACGTATGTTTGGAGTACCGGACAAAACTCTCCTTTAAAGTACAATATTGCTGATAATAAATTGTATAGTAAATATATAGATGATGATGCATCAGTTTTTTGTGTTGCAATAAAATTAAATCTTAAAGGAAATGTAGTTGGTGTTGAAGAAGAAAAAAAGAGAAAAGTATTGGAAGATAAAACCATAGATGTATCAAAAGTAAAAGTTCGGAATGGTAAAGATTGTGTTTATATTGATGGAAAGAAATATAAAACTAAGAAAATTAAGGGGCAAGTATGGCTACTTAAAAATCTACTTCTTGATGTAGGCAAAGGATGTAAATGTGATACTGACAACTATGCACAGTGCTTTAAAAATGGTAGGCTATACAATTATGAAGCGGCAATGAGGGCAGCCAATAAGATTGAAGGTTGGAGATTGCCAACTAGAGAGGAGTGGGATATCCTTTTGGAAAGTACAGGAGGAGAAGGAAAGAAGAGAAGTGCAAAATATTTCTTAGATCCTCAAAAATTTAATGGTATTGCTGGAAATGGATACTGGAGTTCTTCACAGTACAGAAATAATGTAGATAAGAGATGGATTATTGCTATGTGGTCAGAATCATCAAAAATGCTTCAGTGTTATGTTTCTGAAAATAAAAAATTTATGTATTTAAGGTTGATTAAGGAATAATAAAAGAGATATAAAAACAAAATAAAATAATAAATATGAAGAAAATTACATTTGTACTTATAGTAGTATTCACTTTATTAAGTGTGTTAACGGTAAAGGCTCAGGAAAAAGAGTATATCAAAAGAACAAGAAAAATTACAAAAGAGTTAAATGAAATAATAAAAAACAGAGGTTCAAGAATTAAGAATATTACATTATCTGATGGGCGTAAAATAAAAATTTACGATAATATGTATCAGGATGATAGATCAGATAATTTTACAATTATTATCTCAAATAAAGAGATAGAGTCTGATAAGGAAATGAAAGAGACAATACGAATAATTATAAATTATGATGCTAAGCCCAAATCTTATTTGTTGACTGTAAAAGATAAAGATGGAAAGGAAGTAAGAGCAGGTATTATGGGTAAAAAAATGTATCTAGAAGAAGGTTTAACTGATTATGGTCTTGTACTTGAAATGATGGAGGAAAAGCTTGAATTTATAAATGAAATAAAGTAAGTGAATTAATAAGCGAATTCTATGTGTGAGTTCGCTTGTTTTTTATGTTTCCAACATTTACATATTTAATTACAGATTCCACTAACCAAATCAAATACATATTGTGTTACAATAATATCTATAAGTAACATATGATGAGTGAAACCTATTTTCAGAAAGATATTCTCAATAAAACTTTCCATTGATTTAAACTCAGATATAATCAGTTCTTTGAGCTTATTTATTTGTGATTTGAATGATATGGAATGTGTAATTTGTTCTGTATTTGTGCTTTTGTCCAATTCTGCTGTTAGTGACGGCAGAATTGGATACTCTTCAGCAAATTGCTGCATCTTTTTTAGGTTCCTGTATGAAAAACCTCTTAAACCGGGTAGTTCATTCTGTAAATCCTCAGAAATATTCTGAATAATTGAACTACCCCATCTCTCCTGATTTACCTTATCAGACAGTTTTAAACCAACCCTGTAATAAAGTAACAACATCTCTCTGTTTGCCAACGATGCAGCTTTATATCTGCTTTGTAGTATACTATCCTTTAAATCGGAAATCAGCTTTACATATCCCTTCTGCATAATTTAACAATATTGATACTCTATTAAAATTACAGTTAAATAATTAAGTGTCTTTTGTTAATTCTGCAAAATTGATAAATGGAGTACTGATAGATAAAAAATTATATCTATATGTATTGAATATTTCCTTGTATATGTGTTTGGTAATATGTTATCTCCGTCATGAATATGCACAAGAATTCATTAAAAGTGTTGCTTTATCTATCTATAATTATTTTTTCTTTTGCCAGATGGAACTCGCATTTATAATCATACGAAGCATGAGAATAGTCATTCACACACACGGAGATGATTATAAATGCGAGTTCCATCTGGCAAATAAAAAACAATTATAAACAGATGAAAGATAGGTT
>DKJY01000113.1 GCA_002454955.1 Bacteroidales bacterium UBA6680 | reverse complement strand
TCTCTTTTTTTGCCAGTTCAAGTAACTCTCCTTTAAAAAAGTATGGTATAGCAAAAAGCAGTATAATTATTAGTAATAATAATACACCAATTGCCTTTCCTATAAATTTTATAATCTTCATATGTAATAATTTTATATTATATAAATCAATAGTTGTTCATAAATCACATATCTGGTTTTACAAAACCCAATAAGAATTTGAACGTATATCTTACCATTATATTACAAAATATGAATAATCATCTTAAATGAAAATTATTATCTGCATAAAAAGCTATCTTCAGCAAATTTGATACACTCATCATTTAAAGCAGATTAAAACATTAGCTAATTAAACAGAGAAAAAAACTTTCAAAAAAAGAGATATAATATTTTGCAGTAATAAAAAAACAGGTATCTTTGCATCCGCATTTGAGAACGATCCTGTAGCTTAATTGGATAGAGCATCTGACTACGGATCAGAAGGTTGGGGGTTCGAGTCCCTCCAGGATCACAAACGGTTTTGTTAGAAATAGCAAAACCGTTTTTTGTTTCTATTCCTCCCTGTTTATTTACAAAATAATCCCACATTGTTACCAGTTTCATATCAATAAAAACATATAATCTATTTCCGCTTCTCAAAAACATGCAGCAAAACATTCTATTAATCAAACATATAACAAATTATTATATTTAATAATACAACGTTACAAAATCCCCAAAATTAGCTATTGACCCAGCTCCTATTTTGCTATTACTTTGCTAAAAAGTAACACTGTTCGTTTATGCAGGTAAAAAAAGAGAATATAAAAGAAGATATATTAAGAGTAGCAAAAGCTGAATTCTATAAAAATGGCTTTAAGAATACATCTATGCGCACTATTGCAAAAAAATCTGATGTAGGTCTTAGTAATATATACAACTACTTTAGAGATAAAGATGAAATATTCAGAACCGTACTCACTCCACTATTAACAGCATTCAACAGAATAATGGACGAACATAATAAACCTGAATACATAAGCACAGATATATTTACATCAATACAATATCAAACAGATCATATAAACACATTTGTTAATCTGATAATAAACTACAGAGAAGATCTTAAACTGCTTCTGTACAGATCTCACGGATCATCTCTTGAAAACTTTTCCGATCAATATTCTGATATACATACCGAAGTAGGTATTGAGTATATGAAAAAAATGAAAGAGAAGTATCCACACATAAACAACAATATATCATCGTTTTTTATACATATAATGAGCTCCTGGTGGATTACAATTATTGGAGAAATTGTATCGCACGAGGTTCCTGAAGACGAAATAGAGCGGTTTGTAAGCGAGTTTATAGAGTTTACAACTGCCGGATGGAAAAAGATAATGAAAGCCTGAGTAACAAACTCAGGCTTTTTTTATGAACACTTCTGAACAGTGTTCTTTTATGAATTGGTAATAACACACAAATTAAAATATAAATTATAATGGGTAATAAATCTAAAAGGAAAACCGGATTAGCAAGGCTTTTGCAGGTTGCAGGTCCTGGTAAATGGCTGTTAATAGCATCTATTCTGCTTGCTACATTAAGTACAGTAGCTGCATTCACACCATTTATATCAGTATATAAAATTCTAAGCCAATTGGCCGATAAAGCATCTGTGCCATCATTAATAGACAAAGACTATATCTGGTTATGGGCTAAAATAACACTATGGGCATTCATAATGTATGGTACTCTACTATTTGCCTCTGTAATGCTATCGCATGTTGCTGCATTTAATATACTATACAATATCCGGATGTCGCTTGCCAAAAAACTTGTAAAGCTTCCTCTGGGTTTCTTTACTAAAAGAGCTTCAGGCGATATTAAAAAAGTAATGTCTGAAGATGTAGAGCGCATTGAGCTCTTTATAGCACACCATATTCCGGACATAACATCTGCATTTATTTTCCCGGTATTGCTATTAGCATATATGTACACCATTGAATGGAGACTTGCTCTTGTTGTTACAGCTGTATTTGCAACAGCTATTGGCATGATGTCAAGAATGTCGGCTAATCCTAAAATGAAACCTGTGGTAGATAAATACCTGAGAATAATGGGACAGATGAATAATAGTATTGTAGAGTATGTAAGAGGTATTCAGGTTGTAAAAATCTTTAACAAATCAACAAAAGCATTTGAGAGATTAAACAAAGATATAGATGGCTTTAAAGAGTTCTCAAACAATATTACAAAACAGTATGCTCCAACATACCTTGGTTTCTACCTGCTTCTCTCATCAATAATGTTATTTATTATTCCTGTTGCAGTAATAATCCTAGTCAATAGTCCATCGTATTCAGCATATATACCAAAGGTATTAATGTTTATGATACTTGGCGGTGGTATGTTCTTCCCTATGCTAAAGCTTATGTGGATAGGGAGTATGATGTCTCAAAACAGCATTGGTATTGGTCTTATAGACGATATTATTGATAAGGAGGAGATAGAAGAACCGGAAAATCCACAACAACCAGAGAATAGTTGTATTGAATTTAAAGACGTATCATTCGCCTATGAGCAGAAAACAGTATTAAACAACATCTCCTTTAAAGCTTCTGAAAACACTATTACCGCACTTGTTGGTCCATCCGGAGCAGGTAAAACAACTATTGCAATGCTTACCGCACGATTCTGGGATATAAACAACGGCAACATATTAATCGGCAATAAATCAATAAAAGATATCTCTGTCTCAAACCTTATGAATCACATATCATTCGTATTTCAGGAGAACATGCTCTTTTTTGATACCATAGAAGAGAACATACGTATGGGCAACAAAACAGCAACATTTAAAGAGGTAGAGAATGCAGCTAAACAAGCGCAATGCCATGAGTTTATATCAAACCTTAACAACGGATACAAAACACTGGTTGGCGAAGGAGGAACATACCTGTCAGGCGGAGAGCAACAACGTATTGCTCTGGCTCGTGCTATACTAAAAGACTCACCAATAATTCTTCTTGACGAAGCAACAGCATATGCCGATCCTGAGAATGAGAGTAAAATACTTGAATCGTTCTCTAAGCTTATAAAGAACAAAACAGTTATGGTTATTGCTCACAGATTAAGCACAATAATAAATGCCGATCAAATACTATATATAGATGGTGGTAAAATTAAGGAACAGGGTACTCACGAAGAGCTGCTACTTAAGTGCGGCAAATATGCAAATATGTGGGAATCGTACTCTCAATCGCGCAATTGGGTATTAAATGCTGAGCCGGTAGGTGCAATTTATTAAACTACATATAAAATCATCAAAACATTTTACAAAAATTAAATCGATGAAACGACGCATAAGTAAAGACTTTTCTCACACACGAGAAACGAGCATAAGAAAGACTTTGCTAGTACACAAAGACAATCTTAATGCGAGTTCTATCTGGCAATAAAAAATAATTATAACAGATAAATGACTAAAATTATGCGAGTTCCATCTGACAATTAAAAAGCAAATTTAGACATATGAA
>DKJY01000111.1 GCA_002454955.1 Bacteroidales bacterium UBA6680 | reverse complement strand
TTCCTTATATCGAACTCAGGTTTCTATATTCTTTTTTCTGATAAAAATCTGACTGAAACAGATTATAAAAATCAATATCCGGGCAAAATCCTTTGGCTTTTTGATCTAAAAGTGGGGGTATAATAATCTGTAAATGCAAAAATGCAACAATCTGTTTTGTATAACATTAAGCATAAACTTTGTTATGAAAAAAATGCAAAAAAATCATAAAAAAAGTGGGTATATATTTTATAACAATGCAGAGAGCTATTAAATTGAATAATAATAATTTAAAAAATCTTAGAACAATGAAAAAACTATTAAAACTTCTTAGCAAATCACCAATGACATTTATCAGCAATACAGCTGATTATATAGTTAAGGTTGTAAGAGAGCGTATTGCTGGCAAAAACAGCTATATAGACAGCATAACCAACAATGTAGAGACAACAAACAGACAACTTATAGATGAGTTGGAACGCCGTAAAGAACCAAGTAACAAGGCTATGGCAGATCTGTTACGCGATAATAAAACCAGAGCGTTTTATCATATGATAAATGCTATGTTGTATAGTCCTATTGCGGCAGAGGCTGAATGTGCGGTGGCAGTTAAGGATATATTTGATGTCTACGGAATTGATATAATTAGAGGAGGATATTATACTCAGACAACCAGAACAGAGGCTCTTCTTTCTGATCTTGATAAAGCAGAGATTGCTACTCTTATTGATGCTGTACCAACACTACGTACAATGCTTGAGGATTTAAGAACATCAAATAGTGAGTTTAAGGCTGGCTTTATGGATGATCTTGATAATAAAAGAGAGGTAGATGAGAGCCCTTCGGCAAGCAAACTGAGCCCGATAGTAAAGGATATGCTGAACAATGATTTGATACCTACTATTGCTGCAATGAGTAAGATAGAGCCTGAGAACTATCTTGATACCTACAAGGTTATATGCGATATTATAGAGGAGCATAACCAATCTGTAAGAAACTATTACAGAGGCGATGATTAAGAGTTGATTTTTACATTACATAGGTTCTGTTTAATTATTATTTAAGGTTGACAACACAGTATCATAAATCTGTTTGTCAACCTTTTTTTATTGTTAATTCTGATTCTCAAATTCATGAACTTGGTTATTGTATAACCAATCTGTTACAAAATGCAATCTAATCATCGGTATTTTTAGATTAAGCACTTTCGTAGCGAATATTGTTTTTGTCTACTCCAAGCTGATCCAATTTCTTTAATGATGTATCTATCATAGGTTTTGGACCACACATATAGATGGTATTACCGGTAAGATTCATTTTATCCAGAACATCTGTAACAAAGCCTTTTTCCCCTTTCCAGTTCTCGTCAAAAGCCACTACCGGAATAAATGAAAACTTATCACTCTCTTTTTCCATCTGCATAAACTTGTCGGTATATATAAGTTCACTCTCTTTATTAACACCATATATGAGCTTAATATCTTCTATTTTATTACTATTTATAGCCTCTTGCACAAGTGGAACAAATGGTGTAATACCGATACCTCCGCCGATAAAAATAGCTCTCTTTGATTCTTCGTCAATTACTATCTCATCTCCGATAGGACCTTCGAGTATTACATTCATACCTTCGGCAAAATCGTTAAAGAGTATCTCGCTGCCATAACCATTTGATGCTTTTTTTACAGTAACTCCAATACGATTGTTTGTTTTATCAAAATATGAAACAGAGAAGGCTCTGAACATTTCAGGTTTATCTTTAATCTTCACCAGAATAAACTGACCTGCTTTAAAGTTGATTGAATTATCGGAAAGTTGAAAGATAAATTCTTTCACATTCTCTTTTAAAGTAGATATTTTACAGATAGTTGTTGTAAACTGTTTACGGTTTTTACCTGCCTCTTTTTTAACATTTCTGGTAATAAAATTAGCAGTACTTTGGTTTGAAAGGGTTAAAAGATCGGCAGGACAGTTCTCTACACAGGTTGAGCATTTTATACAATTGCTGCTATCGAACTGGTTATGCTCGTTGAAATTAAGATGTGGCGTAAGTTGCATAGGACATACACGCGAACATTTTCCGCATGTGTGGCACTGGTCTTTATCTGCTATTGTGACCTTCTCTTCGGTCACTTTTGTTACCTTTAGTTTCCTGCCAAGAAAATTTGATGCTTTTTGCATAACACCCATTGGACAAACGCTGCACCACATTCTTGGGCTAACCAAAATACCAAGGGTTGTTCCTGCAATAATCACCATCATAAAGGCATTTACAAACACATTACCTGTTTTATCCCAAAAATCGGGATCTCCGTAGGCCAATGAAGCATTATACAGACCTGTTGTCATACGGAATCCAAACCAGGCTAAAACCAGAAGCGATAAAAGAGTCCATCTCATAAACTTTGGAATCTTTGCATTACGGCTAAAAGGTAAAAGCAGGAAATCGTAGTACGAACCATGTGAACAGATATTACCACACCAGTAACGACCCTTAAAGAAGGCTGCAATTAAAAGTCCTATCATTACAGGAACTACCAGTAAGCCCAGTTTTGGGAAAAATTGTCCGCCAAAAGCTACCAGTAGCGTAAAAATAAAAGCGTATTTTCTTACTACAGTAAATGTTCTGTCTGTTTTTATATTATATGCTGGCTTTAATTTGGTAAAGCTGTATGTTATTGGCATTATAGTCTCTAAGTTTAAATTATTATAAATTTTATATGTAAACTGTTGGTATTATTTATTGCCCGAATTAAAAAGGCCTGGTTTCACAGTAAACATAACCCAACCAAAGTAGTTTTGTCCCATCTTGTTAAGTTGTTTGTTGGCTATATCTTTGTATCCATAAACCATCTGGTTTTTTATGTCGGATACCCAACCGTAGCTCATACCTGCTTTAACATTAATTTTAGGTGTGATTTTATATACATATTTAAAATCGAGATATGTACCTAAGTTACCTTTCCAGTATACAGGGTTACCATATTTATCAACCTCTGCTCCGGTTGGACGTTTAGTATCAGGATTAATACTGTTATGGGCTCGTACATCTGAGGTCAGGTAAGGTATAAATACAGAAGCCTCTATCAGATTTTTTTTATTTATGCTGTAACGTAATTTAATATATGGATCGATATAACCACCGCCTTTTGTTCCCATTTTATAACTATCCTGAAAGATAAAATGATTCATATAGCCACCATAATATGGAAGTATTGCTCCATACTGCATATCGAATGAGCGACGAGTATTGTTATATCCTGTATCGGTGTTTTTATAATCCCGTCCTGAGATAAGTTCTACCCCTGCTTTTATCTCCACTCTTCTATTAAGCATACGAACACCTGTTTCAAACGATAGTAAATATGCCGAAATATCTCTGTAAGAACCATCTGATCCCTTATTTACATCGGTTCCGTGTTGGTAATAACCCGATAGTCGCATCAAGAAACCATCGTCGCTTTTTTTGCCATAGTTGTGCATCAGGTTTAGGCCATGTGTTCCGGTAACTAAAAGGTTATTTGCTATAGTATCCATTCTTCCTGATAACGATGCTATAACCATTAAGCTGGTTTTTTCTCCAAATGGGTATTTAAAACGAATGAAATTCATTGTTTTTAGCTTTTCGGCCTGCCAATAGGAGTTGTTTAATATACCCTGACGATTACCATTGTTATTGTAAGAGAGACCTATATCAAGCGTATATCTGTTTTTCCGGATCTGATATAGAAGACCATCATAACTTTGACCAGATGTAAGCCAATCTCTATAAGATAGAATTCGCATATCGTCGTAGTTCCATTCCTGACGACCAATTTTGAGGTTTGAGTTTTTACTCAAAAAGATGTTTACCCACGATTCGTAAATACCCAAAGCATTGGAGTTACCAGATGTTCCAGCTTTGGTAACAATATCGTCGCCTCCCCACATACGGGCATCCTGCAGAGTAAAACGAACTGAGAATTTATCGAATGAATAGTCAAGTTTAATTCGTGTTCGCTGATCCAGGTATACCTCTGTATTGCTACCTTTTAGTGCAGGAACCTGAAAACCATGGTTAACAATACCCCGACTTCTGAGCTCTCCATCTATTTTTAGTTGTGCCTGTATGCTGGTTATACTTATCAGTATAGCTATGGCAAATAACATTTTTCTCATATTACTTGTATTTCTATTGTTGCAAAGGTTATTACTTTGTTTAATGCCTCCTGGTTTGTGTGGTCTGATTCTTAAGTTTGTACAGCTATATTTATAGCAATACCATATACCCGGTCTGCTTTTACTAGCCTTGAATTTATGTTTGACACACACGTTGTTGGTGTCTTATATTTTTAACTTTTATCTTTGCCTTTACTTTTTTTAGGTTTGAATGAACTAAATAAAAGCCCTCCTAATATTGCTCCATATATACTGCTGTTAACTGGTTGACTCGTTATTGGGCAGCTACCTGAGCTGCACCCGACAAACCGCCAATAGAGGTATCCTCCTATCAGTCCGGCAACTGCACCTATAATGGTAAGTTTTTGCGATTTTATTATCTTGATGAGCTTCATTTTTTCACCTTTAATACAGACTCAATAGCTTTTATAAACGACTCTTTTGGCAATGCACCTTTAGCTAACTGCGGTTTTCCGTTAAGTGGAATAAATAGTATTGATGGTAAACTTTGAATATTAAACGCTGCTGCCAGTTCGCGCTCTTTTTGTGTATCTACCTTATAAATTACAATATCGTCTCCGTATTCAGCGGCTAACTCTTCTAAAACAGGAGCTATCATTCTGCAAGGTCTGCACCAGTCGGCATAAAAATCGATTATAGCAGGTTTGTCGCCTTCATATTTCCATTCATCAGGGTTACTTTCAAAGTTGTACACCTTTTCAAGAAACTCTGCTTTGGTGAGTTTTATGGTTTTGTGTGTTACCTTCTCTGTTTTAGCACTGTTTTTGGTATCTCTCTTTTCGTTTCGTTCTGCTGATGCACTGCATGAGGCAAATAGTAATATCAGTAATGTACTTATTATTAATTTATTCATCGTTTTCTTTTTTTATGGTTAACAAAAGCCCCCTGTTGGGCTAAATACCGGGTTTATGGTAAATGTGATGTTGCAGATATCTGTCAGGTATAACCTGCATTATAGCAACTCACTATTTATAGTATCAATAAAATCTTGTTTTGATATAGCTCCAGCCTGCATTTTTGGTTGTCCCTCTTTTGGGATAAACAGTAATGATGGTATACTACGAATACCAAATACCGTTGATAACTCTTGTTCTTTTTCGGTATCTATTTTGTAGAAATCTACTTGTCCACTGTACTCTTTTGCCAGTTGATCTAAAACAGGAGCTATCATTTTGCACGGAGCGCACCAGTCGGCATAAAAGTCGATTATTGCAGGCTTATTACCTTTGAATTTCCACTCTTTCTCTGTGGTGTAGTCAAATACTTTTTCTGTAAAGGTTTCTTTTGTTATTTTTATTGCTTTCATAATTTTTTGTTATTTTTTTGTGCAAAAGAACAGTAAACTGTGCATACCGGAAGTGATAATAGTTACACAGCGGGTTATGGCAGCGTATAATGTGATAAATGTTACATATAATGATTATGGAATATAGAGAAGATTTAAATCCATTATTAGTACAGAAAAGGTTTCCGCTTTTAGAGTTAGAGTTGTGCAAAGAGCTGGTAGAGGTAAGTAAATGGATGGGGATACCCGAAGGAAAGATATTGCTTCAGGATGGGAACTATATAAAGACATTTCCTTTAGTTCTAGATGGTGTGTTTAAGGTAAGTAGAAATGATGAAGGGGGTAAGGAGAATCTGTTATACTACCTTACTGCTGGTCAGGTTTGTTCTATGGCTTTAACCTGTTGTATGGGAAATGTACAATCGAACATTCAAATAGTTGCCGAAAAGGATTCAGATATACTGAGTGTGCCAATAAGTTATCTGGACGAATGGATCATTAAATATCCGTCGTGGAAAATCTTTGTGATGCAGGCTTATAAGCAACGTTTTGATGAGATGTTGGAAACTATTGACAGCCTGGCTTTCAAAAAAATGGATGCCCGACTGATCTCTTTCTTTAAGAGTTATAACAGATCTACAAAGAAGACCGTTTACCAAGGTAAACACGAAGATATTGCCTCTGCGTTAACTAGCTCGCGTGAGGTTATCTCACGATTATTAAAGGTTTTAGAGAATGAGGGTTTGATAACTTTGAGCAGAAACAGGATTGATTTTGAGAAGTTAGTGGAGTAAGCTTTTATTTTATAGCTGAACTGTGGGCAGATGAAACGAAGCCTGAGTGAAGATTTTTCTCACCTACGAGGATGATTGTAAATGCTAGTTGCATTGAATATGGCTACTGCTACTGATTGGCTATTTAGACCAACTCCAAGGAGTTAGTCTAACGATATTGCCAACATGGTGTGTTCAGCACAGCAATATAGTTCTGGCTTAAAGTGCGGTTTAAATAAAGCTCGTTTCAGCTTTGGACATATAAACTCTATATACTACAATCCGAGACAAGATGTTTTGTATAAACTACACATTAACACGTGTTTGCTTTTCTTCTTGGAGGGGATACGTAGTAGGGTGAGCACTTTGCCGTAATGTTCTGTTTATTATTTGTCTACTATTTTTCTGATGCAGTTAAGCCAAGTTCTTGAACTTGGTTGTTTCGGATAATCGGCAACAAGACCAACTCCAAGGAGTTAGTCAAACGATAATTCCAAGGTACAGCGTTCAGATTAACAATACAGATCGGACTGACTGAAAGTCCAGATTAACCTAGCCCGATGCAACGCATCGGGTAGTTGATATAAATGAATAATCGTGCTGAAGGCACAGGTTAAATTATTGCAGAGTAAATGATTTTTGGGGATTGTATATTTGTGAGGTACGAGCTATAGCTAACCTGATGTTGTATTGACAGTATGATAATAAAGATCATTTCAAATTTGGAGATATAAACTCTATATACTATAATCCGAGGCAAAATATTTGATATAAACTACACATTAACACGTATTTGCTCTCCTCCTCGGAGGAGATACAGAGGTGGGTAAATATCATTTCGCTACTGCTTCAATCTCGTTGAACCAAATTCTTGAACTTGGTCGTTCCAGAGATATTCGTTGAAAGGCCAAATCCGAGGATTTAGCCAAACGATAATTCCAAGGTACAGCGTTCAGATTAACAATACAGATCGGACTGAAAGTAAATCTAGTTTCAGCAAGGAGATATAAACTTTATATACAATAATCCGAGACAGATAGTTTGATGTAAGCCGTACATTAACACGTGTTTGCTCTCCTCCTCGGAGGAGATACAGAGGTGGGTAAATATTTTGTCGCAACATTCTATTTATATATTGCTATTAAAACCAGCTATGTTCATATTAACTGTTTACCCAATACTTTTTTCAATAGCAAAAAAAGTATTCAAAAATGCCACCGTCACATAAAATGCTTAACGGTTTTTATTGAATAATATTTTCTAAATTTTGTGAATTCCCTTCGGTCAGACAGCACAAAATTCTTAACGCAAATATCATTCTAAAAACCTACATCTTATGATACGGTTTAAAGGCTACTAAATATTTTTTATCTACCTTAAAATTAGATGGGATTAATTATTATTGAAAATAAGAAGACGGTTAAATGTGAACTTTTGTAAAATATATTTAATATTATGTAGCTGTGGGCTAATAATATAGATCGGAATGAAAGTCCAGTTTAACCTAGCCAGATGCAACGCATCGGGTAGTTGATATAAATGAATAATCGTGCAGAAAGCACAGCTTAAATTATGGCGAGGCAAATGATTTTTGGGGTTTGTATATTTGCGAGGTAAATGATTTTTGGGATTATTTTTTGTAAACCGATTTATCGGAAGGTTCAAGGTACGCCTTGAACCTTCCGATAAATATATATAGGTTTTGGTTCTGTTTATGAAAAAGAGTTGATAAAATCTCTTGTATAGTATATGGTTTTTGATATAACTTAGTGCGTTAAAAAATAACTAAGTATGGGGTATGCAATAGAGTTGATATTTGATTCAGATAGTGAGATGCAGATATCGGAATTAATCCGGTTACCTGAGATAAACGGTATAGAGAATGAGTTGACTAAATTTGACACCACTCCGCATATAACATTAACAGTATCTGATCAGATAGATACAGAGAGGGTTGTAGAGTTTGTAGATACTATTAATATTCCAAAGCTTGAGATATTGTTCTGCGGATTAGGAAGTTTTGTGGGATCTGATAATACAATTTTTCTTATACCTAAGGTTACAAAGGATTTACTTAATTTACAGGAGGTGGTTCATAAAGAGCTATCTTTATATTATAAACTGTGGAACTATTACCATCCGGAAAGATGGATACCTCATTGTACTGTTGCTATGGGCATATCGGGCACGTTGTTTAATAAAACATTTATGTTGTTACAGAGTAGTATTAAACCAATACAAGCAAGAGTAGATAAGATAAGGTTAATCCGTTTTCATCCGGAAGAGGTGTTGTTTGAGAAGGAGAGCCTATTATCTTTGTATGAGAGATAAAGCTAATATTAAGGATGGATGAGATTGAGAAACCTATAAACAGAGGAGCTATACGTCAGTTAATAGGGAAAGAGTACTATATAACAAAGCGAAAGTTAGACTGGTTTTTTGGAGATAAAAAGTGGTCAAAACAGTTTGATGGTATCATCTTTAACAATAAATTGTTTAAACACAGATCGTTTATCAGACGAAAGCTTAAAGATGTTGATATGCACCTTCAGGAGAATAAGGTTACAAATCTTAGGCTGGCTATTGAGAAGATAGATAGGGTGGTAATAAAACCTGGCGAAACGTTCTCTATCTGGAAACTGGTAGGACGACCAACCAGAAGAAAGGGATATCTTGAAGGATTAGTACTAAATCAGGGAGCAATAGACAAAGGTGTAGGCGGAGGGTTATGTCAGTTAGGTAATCTGTTGTTCTGGATGTTTGCACATAGTCCGCTTGAAATTAAGGAGCGCTATAGGCATGGTTTTGATGTTTTTCCGGATATAAACAGAAAGATACCATTTGGTGCCGGAGCAACACTGGCATATAATCATATAGATTTGCAGGTAAAGAATAATACAGACAAAACCTTTCAGATTAAACTATGGCTGGATTCGGAATACCTGAATGGTGAGCTGTTATCTGATACCATAATTGAGGAGAGATATATTGTTGAGGAGAGAAATCATATCATGAAACAGCAGATGTGGGGAGGATATTCGAGACATAATCAGATATATAAAACTGTTATTTGTGAAGATGATAGGATAGAGGAGAGCCTGTTGGTTGAGAACCATGCTGTGATGATGTATAATCCTTTTTTGGAATAGATAAGTATTAAAATATAACCACAATGAGATTAGTAACAGATAGATTATTGATAAGGGCTATAACTCCTGATGATAAGAGTAAGCTCTTTGAATATCGTAAAGATAAGGAGACAAACAGATATCAGGGTTGGATTCCTGAGACTATAGATGATGTTGAGCTATTTATTGATAAAGTAGCAAAGCAGATTAATATGCCGGATACATGGTTTCAGCTTGTAATTGTTGAGATGGAGTTGGAGACAGTGATTGGTGATATCGGAATTCATTTTATTGGAGAGGAGAACAATCAGGTAGAGATTGGTTGTACTCTGAATAAGAGTTTTCATAAAAGAGGATATGCAACAGAGGCTTTTAAGGCGGTAATAGATTATCTGTTTGCCGAGCTGAACAAGCATCGTATTATTGCATCTGTTGATCCGGCTAATGTAGGCTCTATAGAACTTGTTGAGCGTATTGGATTCAGAAAAGAGGCACATTTTGTAGAGAGTCTGTTTATAAACGGAGAGTGGGTTGACGATGTTGTTTATGCACTGCTTAAAAAGGAGTGGAGAATTAAAAAGAGTAAAGAATGAACTAATACCTAAGAATTAGATTGTTATAAGTTTAAGAGTTTTGCACCCCTTTTGAATACTGAACATAAACTTTGTGAAAATTACGGAAATGCTATATACATAAGGGAGTTTAAAAGAGAAACAGAAGATTCCGAACTCTTAATACTATGTGATTATCTTAAAGGGTTAGTAAACTGTAGTAATGTAAGAGATATTGAGAAGTGCAACTGGAGGAGTCAGACATTAAACAGATTAAATATATAATTTCCATCTCTGTATAACTATTGGAGTTTTTTTTGTAAAAAATTGCAACCTGAATTGTTTTTTATAGGTCTATTGGTAGTGTTATATACAGTTTGTGTGTAATATCTAAAAAATGTTAACAAACTTAGTGAAACGGTTTGGTAACATAGTTTCACCTAAAAACAATTATAAACATATGAAGATATTAAAGATATTTACAATTTCGGTTTTACTAATTCTGGGACTATTTTTATTCTGGTATCGTTTTATATATACAGAGTTTGACGAGTTTAAGAATGCCACGTTTCTTGAACACAGAAGAGGTATATCAACAGATGGTCCATATATGCTATACAGTGCCAATTCTGTTAGAGTGGTTAATGTAGAGAAAACAGATAGTGACTATGAGGTAACAGACAAGCTATTATTGAAGAAAGATATAGACAGTATCTTTACAGTGAATACATTTGGTTATGATAACCCGACTCCGGTATCGTTTAATGTTAAATTAAAGAGTGAGTTAAAGATATCTCCATGGGAGTATACAATGCCTGATAAACTATTTGCTGTTTCGGATATAGAGGGTAATTTTTATGCGTTTAATAAGTTACTAAGAGCAAATGGTATAATAGATGATAACCAGAACTGGACATTTGGTATGGGACATCTGGTATTGGTGGGCGATTTTGTTGACAGAGGATTAAATGTAACACAATGTTTATGGCTTGCCTATAAGCTTGAACAGCAGGCTGAAGATGCAGGAGGAAAGGTGCATTTTATACTTGGAAACCATGAACTGCTGAATATGCAGGGTGCTTTGGCAAATGTGAGAAGTAAATATAAGAAACTTGCAAAGCATTTAGATTTGGACTATGCTGATGATCTGTATGGTAAAGACAGCGAGCTGGGCAGATGGCTTAGAACAAAGAATAGCATTATTAAAATTGGTGATCTGTTATTTACACATGCCGGAATTAGCAATAAATATCTTGATATGAATATATCAATAGCAGAGACAAACAGGATTGTAAGAGCAAATATAGATACAGAGCCTGTTGATTCAGTTGCTATATTTTTGAGAGGTGGTGAAAGTCCGCTTTGTACCAGAGAGATGAGTCATTATAACGAGGCAGATAAGACAAATTTGATAGATAGAGCAAAACGTGCTTACGGTGTATCAACCATAATTATAGGGCATTCAACAGTAAAAGATATTAAACAGGAGTATAACAACTCGCTTATTGATATTGATGTTCACTTTCCGCATAACGATACTGATGATTACAGAGGTAAAGGGTTGCTTATAGAGTCAGGTGTAAGATATAAGGTTGATGATTTAGGAAACAAAACTGTATTGTAGTTTTTGTAGATGGTTATACTGTTTTTTGCTGGCACCGGATAGTAATATTATTACTTTAGCGAGGTGAATATTTGCTAAGCAGAATTATAATATGAGTCTAAAATCATTGTTTCGTTCAATATTTAAATCCGAGACATATATACAAAAAGATAATAGTATGGGAGATAGATATCCTGTTTCCCATATAAAAGTAACCAGAACACTTGAGGGTAGGTTAGTAAACACAATAATCAATAATGGGGGATCGTATTTCTTTACAGATATGTCAGTTTCTGAAGATGGAGTTTTTGATTGTTGGGAAACTGTAGATGTTGAGAGATTAAAAGAAAAATTAAGAACAGGTTGGTTAACACCTCAGATACCAGAAAGGGAACATATAAACATACATCATTTAGGATCTTATAAAATTAGAGACTGCAAATGGATTTATTCTGATAGTAGTTATTTTGATTTTTTATTGTCTGTTGTGATGCAGATGAATCCGGAACTAAATAATTTGTATAGGTTTAAAGGAAAAGATTCAGTCGTAGTGGGAAATGTAAACTACTCTACATATAGTTTTGATAAAAAAATTGTTAGAAAAGATTCTGATACTCCATCGTTTAAAGAGTTTATAGGCGAAAGAGAATATGTTTTTTATAAAGCTTCTTCAGGTGAATATTATCTTGCTAGTTTGAATATCTATAACGATTCTGTAATATTAATTGAGGGTATTCCGGAGATTAAAAAATGTACTATAAATCAGATAAAGGAGTATATAGATAACTCTGTTCTGGTTTGTAATCTTCCGGTTGATGCAATAGTACATATTAAAGATTTAGGGAAATTTACTGTTGCAGAGTGCAGATATAGTGCTGATATATATGATAAGTATAGCGAATTCTCTGATATTATATCAAAACTAAACGGTGATTCTACAACATCTGAGATATGCTACTCTTTATACAAAGAGTATCTTAATAATCCGAGTAATGAACTTAGAGATAAGCTAAAGAAGGCTTATGAAGATATTCCATCTCACCTGAGAATTTATGTACTTGGTGATATGGACTCAAAAGATTGGCCAATAAGAGAGATAATTTATGACGAAGATTAATGGATTAGTCTGTATAAAGGTTTATTATTAGCCATAATATCTGTTTCGGACAGTGGTTTAATGATCTGTGTAATTTGCTATATTTGGCAACCATTAAAGATAATCTATTTATGCGATCAACAATTGTAGCATCTCTGTTTGTTATTATATCTGTTGCACTGAGTGCTCAGGATTTAACTATAACAGAAACAGAAAATCATGTTAAGATTACTGGAACAAGTCTTAAGATGATTCCTCCAAAGGAGTTTACCAAAGGTGAGAACTTTTACGGATTTCAGCAATTAAATACACACTCAACAATAGTTATTTTTCAGGTTAAGAACAACTTTACAAAACAGACCAAAGGATTTATGGCAAATCATCTGAAGAGTGCGGGTTTTAAGGTAAACAGCATTAAACGATTTATGATTAATTCAGACTCAGCTGTTCATGTTTCTGTTATACAGGAGTGGGAAGACGATGTATTCTGTAAAGAGATCCTTGCAATTGGTAATAACAGCAGAACAGTGGTAATTAATGCAGCCTGTATAGCTGAACATAAACATAAGGTTCAGGAGTTAAGGAGCGCACTGTTTTCATCGTTTATTGATGATGGAGAGATAGAGTCGGCAATTGGATTGGTTGATTTTACATTAGACTGTACCAATACAGATATGGAGTTATACAAAAAGGCTACAAAAGGTCTGGCAGCATTGGTTTATAGTGGCTCAGATATAAAAGGCAATCCTATGCTTATAGCAACAAAATCTGTAACGGCAATAAATAGAGATCACAGGGAGTTTGTAAGAGAGTCTTATAAGGATTTAAACCTTGTGCATAACGAGACAATAGTATCTTTTAATGAGATAGTTATTACCGGACTTAAAGGTTATGAGAGCATAATTACAGGAGAGGATAAAAACGGTGACAAAGTAACACTATACCGGGTAATTGTTTTTACGCCAAATAACTACTATTACTCTTTTGCAGGAGTAACCAAAGATTATGATAAAGAGAAGAATATAAAACGATTCAGGAAACTGATTAAAACCTTTAAACAGAGGTAGAATATAATTTATTGTACAGGAAGCATTAAGTTTTTGGTTAGATAGCACATTATTGATTTCGTACACAAATCTAAAGTAAATTTTTTATGATAAACAGATTATTTCTATTATTAATAATTGCTGCGCTTGTGGTGTCGTGTGGCAGAGAGAATTTTGTGAGCAGCAGTGTTAGTAAACAGCAGTTTCTTTTAGATTCACTGTTTAGTGATATGGCAGAGAAGGGTATGTTCAATGGAAATGTGCTAATTGCCGACAGTGATTCTGTAATATTTGAGAAGAGTTATGGTTTAGCAGATTACAAAACAGGAGATACAATTAACAGGAATACTGTTTTTGAGTTAGCTTCAGTGTCAAAACAGTTTACAGCTATGGGTATTGTACAGCTTAAGAGAGAAAACAGATTAGCATATAGCGACACTATAGGAAAGTATATTCCTGAACTGGCATTCTATAGCGGAGTAACCATACACGATTTACTTATTCATACCGGAGGATTACCTGATTATATGGATTTAGCAGAGAGGTATTGGGACAGGAGTAAGATAGCCTCAAACGATGATATTATAGATCTTTTTGAACATTACAGACCAGAGCGTATATTTAAACCAGGAGACAGATGGGTGTATAGTAATACAGGTTATCTTATTCTGGCAACCATAATAGAGAGGGTTAGTGGTAAGACATTTGAGGAGTATCTTAAGGATAAGATTTTTATACCATTAGGTATGCAAAATACTTTTGTATATCGCAGATGGTATAGCCCGCAAGAGGTAACAAACTATGCCAAAGGTTATATATTCTCTGATAGTCTTAAAAGAGAGGTGACTCCTTCAGAAGATACGAATTATCAGAATACAGTTTATCTTGATGGTATTGTTGGCGATGGTATGGTAAGCTCAAATGTTGATGATCTGCTTAAGTGGGATCAGGCTCTGTATGGAACAGGTTTATTAAGCGAGGAGGATAAGAGAGATATATTTTCGTCATACCAGCTAAACGATAGTAAAGAGACCAGATATGGTTATGGCTGGGGAGTATATAAAAATAAACATTATGGTAGTATATATTTTCACTCTGGTGAGTGGGCTGGTTATGAGACATATATTGAGAGACATACAGATAATAAAAAAACAGTTATTGTATTGCAAAACAGTTCGGTATCGGGAGGATATATACCAATAAAACATATTAGAAAGATAATGTATAATCAGTCAATAGAGAAAGAGGTTAATGTGGCTGTTGATATACTTAAAAAATATGCAGGTGTTTATCAGAACAGAAAGGGGAGAGAGTATAATATTATTCTGTTAAATGGTACATTGATGTTTGATGTTAACCCTGAATAAAATTAAAATTAATACCTGTTTCTGATTGTAAATTTTTATTAGATAAGGCTACTCCGGAGACATTTTTTATATTTAACATTGATGATGGTGGTGTAGTAAATGAGTGTAATTTTATACAGCCTGAGAGAGAGGTTGAGAAGATTCTTAAAAGAGCGTATTAATTAACATTATAAGATAACAGAAGAGCAGATTGTATAACGAATCTGCTCTCTTTTAAACCTATGTGAACTGATAAGGTAAACCTACACTATATTTTAAATACAGGGACTATATTAAGATAGTGCAGGCATTTGTACTACTATTCTATTATATGTTAGAAGCAACACCTCTGTAACAAGCCATATAAAGTGCTTTAATCTCTTCAAACTCTGGTTTTCTTGGATTAAAGAGTGTACAAGGATCGTTAAGAGCATTTTGTGTAAGTGTATCTATCTTCTCTTCCCATATCTTTTCATCAATACCGTACTCTTTAATAGAGCTAACTACACCAACTGAAGCTCTAAGATTTTCAACCTCAACAGCAAAATCTTCTGAACTATTTTTACCTATAAGTTTTGCAAGATCCTGATACTTATTGGTAACCTTGCTGTTAAAACGTATAACATTAGGCATAAGGATAGCATTTGCACAACCGTGTGGTATCCCAAATGTTCCTCCTAACTGGTGCGACATAGCATGTACTATACCTAACCAAACATTTGTGAATGCCATACCTGCCATACATGATGCATCGTGCATTGCCTGACGTACCTCTTTATTTTCCGGCTGACTATATGCCGTTTTAAGGTTATCAAATATTATCTTAACAGAATCCTTTGCAAGAGCATCGTTATATCTGTCGGCAATGTTTGATACGTAAGCCTCAACACCGTGACTAAGAGCATCAAGTCCGGTATTTGCTGTTACGTGTGCTGGCATAGATGCGCACAATTCACCATCAATAATAGCTACATCAGGAGTTAACTCATGAGATACAATTGGGTACTTTGTACCTCTGTTTTTGTCTGTAATAACTGATAGTCCTGTGATCTCTGTACCTGTACCACTGGTAGATGGTATAGCAACAAATATTGCTTTAGATCTCATCTTTTTTACAGCAAATGGTTTTGATATCTCCTCAAGTTTTGAATCTGGATACTCATAATATACCCACATTGCTTTTGCTGCGTCAATTGCAGAACATCCGCCAAGTCCTATAATAATGTCTGGTTGTTGTTCTGTTAAGAACTCAGCACCGTTAATAACAGTTTCAATTGATGGGTCAGCTTCAACACCGCTGTATACAGCTGATTCAATACCTGCTTCTGAAAGATACTTCTCTGTTCTGTCAAGAACACCATTCTTTTTTACAGAGCTTCCTCCGATAACTATTACAGCCTTTTTTCCTGAAAGTTTTTTAACCTCTTCAAGGCTTCCTAGTCCGTGAGTTATCTCTTTTGGAACAATAAATTTTGCCATGTTTTGTCTCTTTTTGTTTTTTGGTTTACAATATTTACGATGACAAAAGTATTGTTTACATAGCCTGAGATATTATACTTTTAATCCTCTCTGTTGTATATTTGGGTAAGTTTGCTTTGCAGCTGAGTAGGAGTGTAGCCTGATTTTTTTTGTATAAACTTACTAAAAGCCGACGGAGAGTCGAATTTTAGATTGTAAGCTATCTCTTTATGAGTCATTTCTGAAAAAGCCAATAGACGACGAGCCTCAATATATATTTTTTCATGTATTATCTGGATGGCTGTTTGTCCGTTATACTTTTTAGATAATGCATTTAAACGTTTTGGAGTAACATCAAGTAGTTCACAATATTCTGATACAAGGCGTACCTCGCGATATTTCTCATCTACCATATTGGTAAACTCCATAAACATATTGGTTTCAGAGGTCTCTTTTTGCGATAATTCTCTGGTTTTTGTATAATCTAACAGCTTAAGTATAATAAGTTTTATCAGATGACGAATCTGCTCCTTCTTTATAATGTTAAGGTCTGAGTAGAGTTCAGTAATCATACCATTAAGAACCTTAATCTCACTATATATATCTTTTGGTAATGATATGGAATTTAGTCTCTGTTTCATATCAAGGCAGTATGCTCTTAACTCTTTTCTGAGCATCTCTGAACAGAACATCTCCTCGGTAAACATTAATACAGATCCGCTCACATTGTCAGGATTATCAATTTTATGAAACTGATGAGGAAACAGAACAGAGATACTATTCTGTGTGCATTCGTATCTCTTAAAATCAATATTATGGTTACACCCACTATTATCAAAAAGATATATCTTGTAATAATCGTGACGATGTACCTCATCAACACCCTTGTCTGTATCTTCCAATCTATCTGAATGGAATGATAAACATGGCTTGTTATCATTAAAGTATTCTGATATTGTGAGTGTTTTTATATCCATATCAATTTGTGTTATGTGTATTACTGTACGATAAGTTTCCTGCTTGTGTTGCTAATATCAGAGATAATATTCACAATATATATACCTGGCTTAAGATTGCTGTTTACTACTATGTGCGATCTGTTGTGCCTGTTTCTGTAAACCTCTTTTCCGGTTGATGTATATATTACAACATCTACTCCTGATCTGTACTTGTGAATAATATTTATTTTCTCTGATGTAGGATTTGGAAATATGAATACTTTGTTATCTCTATTTATCTCAGTAATATTGGTAGATATTTTTATTTTGGCTGTGATGTTGAGTTCCATTTTTGGGTTATTTATATCATTACTCTCAATAACCAATATTGCACTTTTATCTCCATTCGCAGTTGAGTTACACTTCAGGGTAATTTCTTCTGATTCTCCTTTGCCAATGTTATTATCGCTGATCAGAAGTTCAAAATCATCTCTGTTTTGTCCCTTAAAATATGCCTTTTTTATCTCCAGAGTGTGTGTTCCGCTATTTTTTATTGTCAGTTTACGTGTAAGCGATTCATTAAGCATTATAGTACTGCTGTTTTTTAATTTGTTATCGGCATATATCTCAATAACGGGAACGTGTGCGAATAGTTTTACTTTGAAAGTAAAATCTGCTTTTTCGTAGTCGTTGGTTTTAAACCGTATGGTGAAGATATTTTCGCCGGGTTTTGTACAGCGATACTTTATTGTAAAATCTGTTTTTTTAAGGTACTCTATATTATCGTTTATCTCTCTGCTTATTTCAGACGTAGCTCCTTCCGGATTTTCAATAGTAAAATCAGATACCTTTAACAGATCAGGGCCGTAATTTCTAAGAGTGTAATCTTGCTCTCTAAAATCATTATAACCTAACATACCATAATCGCATGTTTCGTTATTTGCAATGCCAAACGACTCACTCTGCTGATTTAGTTGCATTAATGGTTTAATACCATAACCTTGGAATTTCAGATTAAAGTTGAAACATTTATAGTCATTGGTTTTGATGAATAACTTAGCGTTATTGGTACCGTCATTTTTTGTTGGGGCATATGTTATCTTAATTATATCTTTTTCGCCCGGTTTAATAACCATTTTAGCAGGCACCTGTGTTATTGCATAGTATTTAGATTTATCGTCGGTAATCTTAATGTCACTAAGTGTAAGGTTGACTGATCCTCTGTTTATTATATCAAATGTTCGCTCTTTCGGGTTATTTACAGATGTACTACCAAACTCAAATGTTTTGTCATGTTCAAAGCTAAATGCTCCCTCTTTAATTTCAATATCAGCATATCTGTTATTTGCAATAATCTTGAACACAACAGTTTTATTATACAGATCGTTTGATTTTATATCAAGTACAGCATATTGCTTATGTTTCCTGTATTCAGTATTGGGTTTATATGTAAAATCGACTATGCTTGTCTCGCCTGATTCAAGTTCTGTTTTGTTATCGTAGGTCATCTTAAAACTATTGTCGGCATCCAGACGTTTTTTAATACTCTCTAATAACAACGTTGTGTTCCCAGTGTTTCGTAATACTACTTTTCTGCTTACAGGTTCGCCTTTTCCATTATAATTTATTATAAAATCCTCAACACTGTATACTTTTCCTGTTTCGTCCTCAATTGTTAGCAGAGGGGCAATAACCTTTAAGTTTACATATATATTATATGTATTTGTTTCATATCCATCTGACATTACGGTTATCTTAAATCTCTTATCACCAATAGATTTAGGAGAAAAGCTTAATATAGCTTCTTTATTGCTGTTTGGCTCTACCTCTGTGTGCGATAGTGATGTTTTTACACGCATTTCGGTGCTGTTCGCAATACGTACATCTGTTATTTTTAATTTATGATCGCCAATATTCTTTATACTCAATTTATACTCTGTTTGAGTGAATTTATTTACCGGAAGGGTAACCTCTGCATTGTTTGCAATAGGTCTGTTTTTGTACAATACTTCGGCAATGGGAGCAACAACCTTACCTTTTATATTTACAACGTGTTTATCTTTATCTCCTCTGTAAAGAGGGATATCAAACGAACTATTTATCTCGCCTTTTTTTTGAGCAATAAACGATATGTAATTATTTGTGTAGCCGGTTTTGGGTGTAAGAACAGTACTCTTTAAAACAGAGGTTGTAATCTTATTATTTGTTATAATGTTGTTAGCCGGTGATAATCTCATATATCCATTACCACTATTTTGAAGCTTAAGCGTAAAACTCTTGTTTGTGTTAATGGGTATGTTACCAATATTTATAGTGCCATTTGTTATTGGAATATCGTCTGAGGATATTGATAACTCTCCTTTATCAGGATTGACAACAAAGTTCACCTCAACAGTTGGGTTATCTGGATCGTTTGTGTTAAATG
Organism: Bacteroidales bacterium UBA6680; assembly: GCA_002454955.1. Lineage (GTDB taxonomy): Bacteria > Bacteroidota > Bacteroidia > Bacteroidales > UBA6680 > UBA6680. Next base: position 2,606 of record DKJY01000111.1, on the reverse strand, counting down.
ATATCTTATTTATGTGTGTGTCAATATCATCGGTACTAATATAGTAATTAGTACAGTCGATTATTTGGGTGTGATCAATTGTAGCAGATGTGCTATTTGAATTATATATAGAGAGTTTGCTATATATAGAAAGTTTGCTATCAGGATAGTGGACTTTGTAGTTGGTGATCTTGAGGCTATTCTCTTTATCAGTATTGCTAATTAGCAGAAGCCTACTGATATTTTGTGGGTATTCGCTATAGTTACCAAGCGAACATGTTGCGCCATTATTTGCCACTTCCTGATATTTGCCGTCGCCAAAGGTCATCTTTAGCTTTTGGGCATGCAAACTATTAAACATTGCAATTAATATGCAATACACAATTACTCTTTTCATAAACTAATTAAATAAGACACTATGCATTTATCAATGCGCTCATATGTCAGCCAGAACTGACATCAGTATAATATATACTACAGCACACAGATGTTTGATCTGTGATGAGCATCTTTTTACTCCTATTCTCTTCTGTAGTGTTGAGTAAAAGATATTGTAATAGCTCAATCCGATACAAATTTACAAATATTATATTATCTGATATAACCAGTAATATGAACTGATATTTTGCTAAATATTGGGATTAGAATTATATTGTATTGTGAAATTTGTTTGATAATAAATGGTTTATGAGTACTGTTGTGGAGTAGTATATGCTGACTTGTGTTTTTTTGCGTAGTGCATAAATCGACAAAATGGTTTTTGAATCGACAAAACATAATTTATTATCGACAAAAAGAGAGGAGGTATGGTTAATTTTATCTCCTGATATAAGATATATATTGGTTAATAATAGTATAAAGATATGATAATTGAAAAGAGGGGTAAGTGGATAGTTTATATGTTTAACATTCTGTATGTTATATTCTTTATTTTTATCTTTATACCACAATATAAAGGATTATGGCCAATTAAGTTTCCGCAGCTTATAGCAAGAGATGTGTTTGAGGTAGGATTTATATCTGTATTGGTTTATACTCTATATTATATATTAAAAAGATACAGAGTAAACCGGAATATGACAATAGTTGTATCTGTAATATTGGTAATGATATTATCACTTATTACTCTATCTGTTCTGTATTTTGAGATAACTGGTTTTGATTACCGATATTATGATGTGTTTGTAAGATTCTCGGAGTACGTAGGTATTGCTGTAATTCTGGGAGGACTTCTTGCTATATCAGATAACTTTTATTACATGTTGTCGTTGTTTAACTACAATAAACTTAAATGTGAATTAGAGGAGGCGCGTAAGAAGATTCTTAAACATCAGTTTAACCCTCATTTTTTATTTAATGCGTTAAACTCAATATACAGTTTATCGTTAAATAATAGTGGTAAAACATCAGAGGCCATACTTAAGCTATCATCGCTTATGCGATACCTTACAGATGAGTCTGACAGCGATGTTGTTAATCTTAAAAGGGAGATACAGTTTATTAAAGAGTATATTGATATTGAGAAGATAAGATTTGGTAATGATGCCAATATAAGCTTTGATATAAAAGGAGAGTATAATAATAAGTTGATAGAGCCTTTTCTGCTTATTACCTTGGTTGAGAATGCATTTAAACATGGTTTCTATATAAAGAGCAAGGATGCGTTTATTGATATTAAAATGGTAACAGAGAGTGGGTGGTTGAGTTTTATTATAAGTAATAGTATATCTGAAATTGCAGATGTCGACAGAAGAGGAAAGGGACTTACTATACTTAGTAGCAGATTAGAATTGGCTTATAATAAGAGATATGAGTTAAAACTTAAGCCTGGTAAAGATGTGTATGTAGCTGAGTTAAGATTAAAATTAAAGGATTAAGAGAGGAAAACTATGGGGGTGTATAAGGTAGTTATTATTGATGATGAACAGCTTGCTATTGATGTAATATCAAATTATATAAACAGATATAGTGAGTTTGAACTTGTTGGGAGTTTTACAAATCCGGTTGAGGCATTTACATTTATAAACGATAATGATATAGATCTGGTATTTACAGATATTGCAATGCCAGATATTAAGGGCACTGAACTTGTGAGATTAGTAAAAGATAAGTGCAAATTTGTTATGGTAACTTCATTTTCGAATTTTGCTATAGAGAGTTTTGAACTTGATGTTGTTGATTATCTTCTTAAACCAGTATCGTTTGAACGATTTGATAAGACAATAAACAGATTTTTGAGGTATAAAAACGAAACAGAGAGTACTGCAGATAGCAATAAGGCATCGTTCTTTATTAAAGAGGGAGATGAGTATGTAAAGGTATATATTCATGATATAGATTATATTGAGGGGATGAGAGATTATGCTAAGATATATTGTGGAAAGAACTATTACCTTGCATTAAAGACACTTAAATCGATAGGAGAGTTGCTTCAACCGCATAATTTCATGCGAATTCATAAATCGTACATTGTTCCGCTGGATAAGATAAAGCAGTATAATATACAGTGTGTAATACTATCGAATAATAGTGAGGTTCCTGTTGGTCCTGGTTATAGAGATAAGCTTAAAGAGTTTTTGAACCGAAACAGGTTTTAAAGCATAATATGACACTGTCCCCGAAACTGT
>DKJY01000146.1 GCA_002454955.1 Bacteroidales bacterium UBA6680 | reverse complement strand
ACGAAGAGACTGGCCTATACTACTATGGTGCCCGCTACTATGCTGCTTGGATATGTAGGTTTGTAAATGTAGATCCACTAGCAGAGGAGTTTGTTTGGGTTAACCCTTATAATTATGCTGAAAATGAACCTGTTGCTAATATAGATTTATGGGGGTTGCAGAAATTTTCATTTCAATTCCACATGATTATTAATCGAGATGATGCAATAGGGGCTTCTGTTACTTATTCACTTGATAAAATTGGGTTTACTGGTTTATTGAGTTTCTCTGAAGGTATTATGGAAAACGCACAGAATTTAAATAACTATTTCGAAGAGGAGGAACATTACAACGAACATGTGCCAAAAAAGATTCAAGAAATAAACTATGAGTTAATTGATAGGAGAACAAAGGATAAAGCGATAAATGGAGTCATGGAGTATGCTGATGCTTGTTCTACTCTTATGAATATGTGTTACGGAGCAGCTTACTTCATGCAAAAAATGACTCTTCAAACAATGTTGAAGTCAGCTAAGTCATTCTCTAGATCATATTCAATGACAAAAAAAGCTGTTACTAATACGGCTAAAACTATAACTTCTAAAAGTTATATGTTTGAGTCAATTTTAAATCTGTTTAATAGTGCTATTACGCAACGTATGATTGCGGGAGAAATTGATTATGCTGATTTAGCAGCAGATGGTTTTATTAGAAATGATTTTCTGAAGTCTGTGGTGAAAATGATTAATTATACTCCGGAGGAAGGAATTAGTATTGATGAGGATGCTTTGACTGTTTTTATTTCATCATATATTAGTTCAAGTGTAACAGGTAATTATGCTAAAAAAGAAAGAGGGGATTTCAAGAAGAATGAAGTTGCAGCAAAATTTCTTGTTAAGTTTTTATTAGATTTTATTGGGGGAATTACTGAAAATATAGCAGTTAAAAGTCAAAGAGAAGAAAAGAAAGAAAAGAAAGAACAGGAAAATAGGATATAAATGTGATTATACTGTTAGAATTATTTTGAATGATTCTTGTATGTTATAGTACCATATTTTTTATATAGAAAACTATTAAGATAGATGCTATCCTATGTTTCATGATAGTATCTATCTATTCCTGTTATTTATAATGAGCAGATATAGTCAAAATTAATTCTATTTATAAGCTATTCAGTAGCTTTGTGTTCTTGTCGCAACTTATAACAATTTACCTGAATACTGTATTGACAAGTAATAGAAATTAGTGTAACTTATTGCTGATATGTTTAATATTAAGTAATATAACTATGCTTAAGTTTTCGTTAATAGAGGATAATTTATCACGTGATTCAGATGGATGTGTTGCAACTGTAGTAGAAACAGAGTTTGTTGACAGAAATTATATTATTGATAAGATTACCGGAGCAGGATCTATTCTAAAACCAACAGAGTGTAATGCTGTATTAAAGTCATTTTTTAAACAGTTGTGTGAAAACGTATCTGAAGGTATAGGTTATCGTGATGAGTATATTACTATTTCATTCTCAGTAAAAGGAAAATTTGTTAATAGCGATGACAATTTTGATAAGAACAGGCACTCTGTGGCAGTTTTGGTTAATTCATCGGCTAAGATTAAAGATGCAGTAAAAGATACAGAGGTTGTAAAGGTAAAACGCAGAGAAAGAAAGCCTAATATTGATAAGGTGTATGATAATGTATTGGATAGCACAAATGATAGTATTACTGCAGGATGTACTATTGATATATCCGGAAGTATGTTAAAGCTTGATCTCAGAGATCCAAGGCAAGGAGTCTATTTTATAGACGATAAAGTGGGTGATAAGGTAAAAGTTGAACGTGTAATTAAGAGCACGGCAAAACTTCTGAGAGTAATTGTTCCAAAGAGTCTTAATAGTGGTAAATATTATATTGAGGTAATAAATGTGCCTAAAAACAATAAGGAACCTAAATCAGGAAGATTTTCAGAGAAGCTTAATGTTATTTAGTAATCAAACGATGAGGTGTTGATCCTGATGTTACTACTGTGTGTATGTTTATAATACTATAAGTAATGTGTATGATAGGTCTTGGACTACAAGCCTGGTAGCCCAAGACCTACAGGTTTGGTAGCCCAAGGACTACCAAATATTATATCAAACTACTTATTACCTTTTAATGAGTTGTATAGTTCCTGGTTGCGTTCAAGTTCTCTGTTTAGCGACTCTTTAAGTTCGTTTTTATCATTTAGTAGATCTCCGGTAAGACCTTTGTAATTGTCAATCATCATTCTTAGGTCGTCTATATGTGCCTTTAGTTGCGATATTAGTGAATCTTTGTTTGTGCATGATTCGCATTTACCGGTACTTATGCTTTCGGTTTTTTCTGTTGTTGTATTATTGTTCTCTTTCCAGTTTGTTTTACCAAATACCAGATAATCCATGCTGTAGTTAAACTGTATACAGAAGTCATGCAGTAACTCAAGGCTTATCTTGGTTCTTCCTTTAAGTATCTCTGTTAATTTCTGGGGTGAATATCCAAGTCGTTTAGCAAGGTCGTTATTAGATTGGATAATCCCGTTATCCTTTAAAGCATCCAGTTCTGATTGAAATCTGTTTCTAAGCTCTTTCTGATTCATTTGTCGTCTTTTTCATCTGTTTATAAT
>DKJY01000123.1 GCA_002454955.1 Bacteroidales bacterium UBA6680 | reverse complement strand
ACTATTCTCATGCTTCGTTTCATATGTCTAAATTTGTTTTTTAAAGGTCATATGGAACTCGCATAATTTAGTCATCCTCGGTGTGTGTGAAAAAATTTTCTCATGCTTCGTTTCATACTCGCTTTTTTATTCTACAAACCAACAATCTGTTTAGTTTTATATTGTTAATAATACAAATATTTCCTGATCTATATTAGTTTCTTCTCCTTTTTATTGAGTTTTATCTCTGATATAACCATGTTTTTATCAACAGCTTTACACATATCGTATATTGTTAGTAGCGCTGTTGATACAGATGTTAACGCCTCCATCTCTACACCAGTTTTACCTGTGCATACTACCTTTGATGTAACGTAAACCTCATCTGATTTAACAGTACACTCTACATCAACTTTGGTTATATAAAGCGGGTGGCACAAAGGTATAAGCTCGCTCGTTTTTTTTGCCGCCTGAATTCCTGCAATCTCTGCAACAGTAAGTACATCTCCTTTTTTAAGAGTATTACTCTTTATTAGCTCTATAGTCTGGTTACCTAACTTTATAAAACCTGATGCCACAGCCTCTCTATACATATCTGGTTTATCTGCAACATTAACCATGTTTGCTTTTCCTGTACTATCTATATGACTCAATTTTTTTTCTGACATTTTATTTATCCTCCAACACTGTAAAATGTTCCTGATTCACTTAACACGCCTCTCTCTGGTTTATTCAATATTGCTAAATCAATAGCCTTGTTTATTCCTAGTTCTCTTATGTTATAAACATTGTCTGAGAACAAACAGGGTTTTATATCTCCGGTAGATGTAATTCTTATTCTGTTACATACGTCGCAGTCTCCACCCTCTCCTCCTTCAACCTTTCTAAAATAACCTTTTACCAGATTCATTTTATGAATAAACCTCACTTCAAGATCGTTATCTTTTGCAAATTTTGCAACTGTCTGTGCATCATTTTCATTACTTGAATTATCTATAACACAGTTTATCTTAATAGGATTAAGCCCGTATTTAGCAGCATCTTTTATCCCTCTGAATACATCATTAATATCTCCACCTCTTGTAATAAGTCTGTATCTGTTTGGGTCTGTTGTATCTAATGAGATATTTACTCTGTTAAGCCCTGCATCCGATAACTGCTCAGCATACTTAGAGAGTAGTGTTCCGTTTGTAGTCATAGACAGATCTTTAATTCCTTTAATCTCTGACAGCATTCTAACAAGGTTAACTACCCCTTTTCTTACCAGAGGTTCTCCTCCTGTTAATCTAACCTTGTTAACACCTTTAGATACCATAACTGATGTAAACTCAACAATCTCCTCAAACGATAATATTCTATCATGTTCAATATATGGTACACCGGAAACCGGCATGCAATATTTACATCTAAGATTACACTTATCGGTTACCGATATTCTGAGATAATTAATATGTCTGTTATATGAATCTAACATTAACGGTATCTCCTTTTTTAATCTCCATAACTCCTTGCTCTATCTCTATAAAAGCATTTGCCTTTGAATATGCCTGAATATTTGCCGATCCGTTATAGTCAACAAATCTTACTTTACCTTCAGAAACTGTTACCGGATAAAATTCTGTTCTCTTCCCGCTTTTGCGTGTAAACGATTCATAAACCGGTAAAGGGATCACTTGTTCCTCTTGGTTAGAGGATAGTAACCTGTATATAAGTGGTTTTATTAACAGGATAAACTGTATATATGCAGATACCGGATTACCCGGTGTACCTACAATAAATTTATCACCTCTTCTGGCAACAACTATTCGTTTTCCGGGCTTAACGGCAACCCCGTTTATAATACTTTTAAAGCCTAGCTCGTCAATTATTTGTGGTACAAAATCATAATCACCAACAGACACTCCTCCTGAAATGATAGTAATATCTGTCTCCTCTGTTGAAAGCTTAATTCTGCTATACAGGTCGTCAACATCATCTTTTGCTATACCAAAATATCTTACACTATTTACATATTGTTTTGCCTGAGCAATGAGTTGCCATCCGTTAGAGTTTCTAATCTTAGATTTATCAGGGCTTACGTCTGGTTCTACAAGTTCATTTCCTGTTGATAGTACTCCAACAGTAGGTTCTTTATATACCTTTACTCTACTATAACCAGCTGATGCCAATATGGCAATATGTCTTGGTTTTATTAACACACCACTCTCTATTAATGTATCATTCAGCTTTACATCTTCGCCTTTTAAACAAATATTTGCCTTGTTCTTATCTTTTAACACCTTAATTGTTGTTTCAGAGAGCAACTCAGTATCCTCTTTCATTACAACACAATCGGCGCCATCGGGTATCATTGCTCCAGTCATTATTTTTGAGCAATAACCTGTATCAATTGTTTTTGATGGCTCTGCTCCTGCTGGTATCTCTTCTACAACTGTTAATGTTTTATCAATATCAGACAGACGACATGCATACCCATCCATTGCGGCTTTATTATACGGAGGCATATCAATATCAGAAACCACATCTTCTGCCAATACTCTTCCGCATGCATTTTCTAAAACCAGCACCTCATTCTCTGAGTTAATTGTAATATTATTTATTATATCCAAGGCTTCGCTAAAACTTATCATCTGTTCTATTAATATTTTGGTTTATAAATTGGTCTACTCTTTTTGGTATATCACTACTGTTAATATCCGATAAGAATTCAAACGATATATGTATGTTATCGTCTGATATATTATCTATAACACTATTGCCATGCATCTTTATTTTTAAATCAGATGTTATATACTTATTAACACCGCCAGATTCAATTATCCAAAAATCTATATTATTACTATGCTCTTTTATTACATGCAGAGTCTTTAGAATATAATTATCTGGGCAGACAACAAAAAAGACACTCTCTGCACCAGCCTCTTTAAACCTTGAACTATCCTTTCCTGTACCTATTTTATTCTCCTGAGATATATAGATATTGCCTTCTGAAAAGATTAACTGTTCATGATCTGCATGTTTAAGATGTGGAGATATTTTTATAGCACCAACAACATGGTTCTTATCAGTTAAATAATTAATTAACCAACAAGCAAATGTTGTTTTACCGCTATTCTGTCCTATACCGGTTATTGTAGCTATGTTTGTATATCTGACCATATATAACTAATAGTAGTCAGACCACCCGGAACATATTGAAAATAACACATACAGTACATTATGTACTGTAAGATATTCTAAACAAAACCCCTTTCCAATTAGGTTGCCCTCGGGAGGCCTGTCTGTTTCCAAACAAACCCATCGGTTAAAGATACATAGCTTTATAAGTTTATAGCCTTAGCACCTGAAACTCGGAGTTATACACAAATATATAAATTTAGATTAAGCAATACTTTATTAGGGGGATATATTTATTGACTATATAATTAAATGATTGTATATTTATTATAGCATAAACAAAACTAAACCACAGAATGAAATCCACATGTATTAACTCCTTATACAAAAAGGAGGTATCAAGAAATAAACTGTTTTTACTTAACGATGATTACTCTAAATCGCAAATATTATCTATAGTTATTCCTACATCTGAACATATTAGTAATATTTCCTTTAGTATTGAGAAGTCAGATTTTGCATACTTTATTAACAATCTTTTCGGATCGTTTATCACAACAAAACATCCGTTTTTGTCAAGAAGTATATCTGTTAATAGTAACTGTGAGGATAAAATGGCAGAGATATTGTCTAACAGACGATTAAATAAACTCCTTTTAAAAGCTTCTCTGAATCATAAATCGCTAAAGATAACCCATTGCAGAAGTCACAGATTAAAAAATAAGATAAACAGAGATGAGGTTTGCCTCTGTCTATTTATAAATAGTAATAGTATAACCAATATAAGCGAAATAAGATCGTTACTCTTTCTTGCTGAGTATATGGTTAGGATTATGCACAGTATAAAGCCAGGTTCTAATTCGCAGAACAACAAGAATAATGTCCTGAGTAACTTCTCAAGAATATATTCAGAGAATTAGATAACTGTAAAACGGATATAATAAGAAACCTCTCAAACAGTAATTAGTTGAGAGGTTTTCTGTAAAGTATAGAATAGTTAAATATTTTCTATTATTCTGACAATATCTTCGGGGCGAATACTTACACCCTCAATAGCTATCTTGGCTCGATTGTAGAAACCGCAACGTTTCTCCATAAGCTTGTCAACATACTCTTCCAACTCCTCTTTATTAAGATTGGCCAGTAATGGTCGTCCTCTTTTTGAATATACAAGTCTGTCTACAATAACCTCATCTGTAAGCTTTAGGTAAACAGTAAGCCCGCTATTGTTCATTACCTCCATATTGTTAAAAAAGCAGGGTGTTCCACCACCTGTTGAAACAATAATATTATCCTCTTTTATTATCTCTTTTAAAGCCGATTGCTCCAGCAATCTAAAAAAATCTTCTCCTCTGTTGGCAAAAATATCAGAAACAGATTCGCCATGATGGTCAACAATATAGTGATCAACATCGATAAACTTATAGTTCATCATTGCAGCTACCTGCTTACCTAGAGTGGTCTTACCACTTCCCATAAAACCAATCAGAAAGATTCTCATTTATCTATAGTTCTAACGACATCTGCTTATCGCTGTTCTCTTCATCAAGCTCATGCTCTGCACTATTACCTGCATCTCCATTCTCAGATTCTTCAGCAGTATCTGTAATAATTGGTTCAACAATCTCAAACTCTTTTACTTCAAATGTTGTTAAACGCTTACCTCTGGCCTTAAGACTCTTTACTCCAATAAACGATTCAACAACAACAAGTTCATTCTCACGTCCCTCGTTCTCTCCACCAAACTTTATTATTACCTGCGATCCTGCATCCTCAAATAGTTTAAATAGTCTGGATTTAGTATTATCACCAATAAAACTTGTTAGTTTGGCTTGCTTTTCAAACGAGAATCGTTTAAGGTAATAGTACTCCTGGTCTGCATCATAGAATATTGCAGCATAACCTTTTCCTTCATCAAACTTAATAAATGTGTCTATGTTATCCTCAAAATGATTTGACAGATCAAAGTTAGACAGACGATATTTACCATCTTTTGTAGTGATCAATATCTTATCATCACCCTGAAACTCACCCAAGAACCTTCCTCTGCCATCAACATTGAGTCGCATAACAGTTTCATCAAACCAGATCTTTCTGCCACCAAGTGTAGATACTCCTTTGTCTTTAAGTATTATTCTGTGAATAGCGTTACGGGTAAGAATATTTCCCATTGATGCTTTTCCTTTAACTGCTAACTCACTAAAGTCAAGCGTTAATACCGTTTTCTTTAAACGTGGCTTTGGTCTCAGGTAAACTTTAAGTAGTTCAGCCTCTCCATTCGGATTTGAACTAAAATACATAATCTTAGAATCAGGTTTACCCTGCGTTATATTGTACTCCTTATCGCGAACAAGTCCTGTAATAGCACATCGTTTCATATATATAATGCCATTCTTTCCATCGCGATAAACCAAATTGTATATAGTACGCTTATCGTTCTTCTTAAATACAGCTGCATGCAAAATATCTTTACCTACAAATGTTTTATTTGTCACCTTAAAGATCTGGTATGATCCATCATTTCTAAATACTATAATATCATCGATATCTGAGCAATCGCAAACAAATTCATCCTTCTTAAGAGCAGTTCCAATGAAACCCTCTTCGCGATTCATATAGAGTTTCTGATTGGCAACAACCACCTTTGAAGCCTCAATAGTCTCAAAGCTCCTTAGCTCTGTTTTTCTTGGATATTTCTTTCCGTATTTTCTCTGTATCTCTTTATAATAATCTATTGTAAACTGTACAATTTCTGCCAGATGGCCTTTTACAACAGTCATCTCCTCTTCAAGTGACTTAATATACTCATCTGCCTTTTTAGCATCATGACCAGTAATACGTTTCATTCGTATCTCTGTAAGTCGCTCAATATCTTCCTGAACAACCTCTCGTCTCAGAAGCGATTTAAATGGCTCAAGACCTTCGTCGATAACCTTAATAGTATGCTCCATTGTAGGGCTATCTTCCATATTTCTGTATATTCTGTTCTCTATGAATATACGTTCAAGCGACGATTTATGCCACGCATCTTCCAACTCTCTCAAACGAATCTCAAGCTCTAATGTGAGCAACGATTTTGTTTGTTCTGTATTATGTCTTAATATCTCCGATACACCAATAAAACGAGGCTTCTCATCCTCAATGATGCAACAGTTTGGCGATATAGATATTTCACAATCGGTAAATGCATATAGTGCATCAATTGTTTTATCAGGTGATACACCTGCTCCGAGATGTACAAGAATCTCTACATCTGCAGCGGTATTATCATCAATCTTTTTAATTTTTATTTTACCCTTATCATTTGCCTTAAGAATAGACTCTATAAGCGATGTTGTATTCTTACCATATGGCAATTGAGTTATAGATAGTGTTTTATTATCAACCTTTGTAAGCTTTGCTCTAACCTTTACAGCCCCCCCACGTAATCCATCATTATACTTAGATATATCAGCCATACCTCCTGTAGGAAAATCAGGGTATATCTCAAACTGCTCACCTTTAAGATATGCTACAGATGCATCTATTAACTCATTAAAATTATGAGGTAGAATTTTTGATGCAAGACCTACAGCAATACCTTCTACACCTTGTGCAAGAAGAAGTGGGAATTTAACTGGCAGTGTAATAGGTTCCTTATTTCGTCCATCATATGACGATTTCCACTCTGTTGTTTTTGGGTTAAATACAATATCAAGTGCCAACTTAGATAATCTGGCCTCAATATAACGTGGTGCAGCAGAGCTGTCACCAGTAAGTATATTACCCCAGTTTCCTTGCGTATCAACCAACAGATCCTTCTGTCCTAATTGTACTAAAGCATCTCCAATTGATGCATCACCATGTGGGTGATACTGCATGGTATTTCCTATTACATTGGCAACCTTATTATATCTGCCATCATCCATACGCTTCATTGCATGAAGGATTCTACGCTGCACAGGTTTTAGACCGTCGTTTATATGGGGCACCGCCCTCTCTAATATTACATATGAAGCATAGTCAAGGAACCAATCTTCATACATTCCTCCTAATCGTTTCAGTTTTGAGACTGTTGCCCCGTCATCAGCGCTATGCTCTTCAGCATTCACAATCTCTTTCTCTTCTCTCTCCGGGTTACTATTTTCATCTAAAAGCTGACTCATAATTATCAGGCAAGGGTTTTAATAGTTTATTTCTTCTTCAATATCGGCTTCAACTCTAAGGTTATCTATAATAAAGGTTTGTCTGTCTGGAGTATTTTTTCCCATATAGAACTCCAGAATATCCTTTATAATATCCTCTTTTTTAAGTCTAACCGGATTCAATCTTATATCTTTCCCTATAAAGTTTTTAAACTCATCAGGCGATATCTCTCCAAGTCCCTTAAATCGGGTTATTTCAGGGTTAACACCACAAGACTTCATAGCCTCTTCTCTCTCATCATCTGTATAGCAGTAGAATGTTTTCTGCTTATTACGTACTCTAAAAAGTGGTGTTTCTAATATATATAGGTGTCCGTGTCTTACAAGGTCTGGGAAAAACTGAAGAAAGAATGTTATAAGCAATAGTCTGATATGCATACCGTCAACATCGGCATCGGTAGCAATAACTACATTATTATAACGAAGATTCTCAAGACCATCCTCTATATTAAGAGCAGCCTGTAACAGGTTAAACTCTTCGTTCTCATAAACAATCTTTTTTGTTAAGCCAAAGGTATTTAAAGGTTTTCCTTTAAGACTAAATACAGCCTGCGTATTCACATTACGCGATTTCGTAATAGATCCTGATGCCGAATCACCCTCAGTAATAAATATTGTAGTATCCATTCTGTTCTCTTTATTTGAGTTAAAATGGATTCTGCAATCTCTCAATTTTCTATTGTGAAGATTTGCTTTTTTTGCTCTCTCTTTAGCTATCTTCTGAATACCAGATATTGCTTTACGCTCTTTCTCATTCTCCTGAATCTTCTTTAATAGAATTCCGGCAACTTCTGTGTTTTTATGTAAGTAGTTATCTACAGTCTTCTTAACAAAATCAATAATAAAGTTACGCACTGAAGGACCTCCCGGGCCAATATCTTTTGAACCCAGTTTTGTTTTTGTTTGCGATTCAAAAACAGGTTCCTCAACCTTAATACTAACAGCTGCTACTATTGATGTACGAATATCTGAAGGATCATAATCTTTTCCGTAAAACTCACGTACTGTTTTTACAATTGCCTCTCTGAAAGCTGCAAGGTGTGTACCTCCTTGCGTTGTATGTTGTCCGTTCACAAAACTGTAGTAATCCTCTCCATATTGAGAGCCATGTGTAAATGCTATCTCAATATCTTCGTCTTTAAAATGTGCAATAGGATATAAGCCTTCCTGACTCATATTCTCAGTAAGCAGATCTAACAGACCATTCTTTGAGATATATTTATTTCCATTAAATGTAATGGTAAGACCAGCATTAAGATAAGTATAATTCCTAAGCATGGTCTCAATATAATCATCCTCGTAATGATACTTCTCAAATATTGTATTATCAGGAATAAATGTAACAAGAGTACCGTTTTTTTCTCTTGTCTCTTGCAGATCAAACTCTTCAACTTTCTCTCCTCTGGTAAAGGTTACCCTTTTTGTTTGACCATCTCTGAATGCCTGTATCTCAAAGTGTGTTGAGAGCGCATTTACTGCCTTTATACCAACACCATTAAGTCCTACTGATTTCTTAAATGCCTTAGAGTCATATTTTGCACCCGTATTCATTTTGGAGACAACATCAACAAGTTTTCCGAGCGGAATACCTCGTCCGTAATCTCTTACAACAACCTTTCCTTCTGAGATGGAAACATCAATCTGTTTTCCAAAACCCATCATATACTCATCAATGGAGTTGTCAAAGACCTCTTTTAGTAATATGTATATTCCGTCGTCGGCAGATGATCCATCACCTAATTTACCAATATACATACCCGGTCTTCTCCTGATATGTTCTTTCCAATCGAGAGTTTTTATACTATCTTCTGAATACTGTGCACTCATATACTTTCTCTCTGGTATTTTAAAATAAAATTAACCTATTTCACCTAATGTGATTGGCAAATATATTAAAAGCATTAATATCAAGCCAATCCAGTTATTAACAAATCACATCTATCGTTTTGTTAATAATTTAATAATCAACAATATTATTAATTAATAAAAGATTACAACGGTAGTTTATCGTAATCCTTATTCAAACTTCTCATACCCTCTTCCATAACATTATGAAGCATCTCTGCAATCTCTTCACCAGACATATCCTTTATATCTTCATATGGTATATAATCAAGTACTTTTACGTATATATTGTGTCTACCACGCATAACAAATCCCTTTTTCGGAAGAGCCTTCCATGCTCCGTCCTGCACAACTGGCTGAATACCCTGTTTGAACTGTAGAGCCATGTCAAATGCCCCTGTTTTAAACTTTCTCAAACGCCCAGTTCTGGTTCTGGTTCCTTCCGGATAAATAATTATTGATGTACCATCTGCTATTGCTTTCCCTACAAGCTTAAACATGTGAAGTACGCTTTTCTTATCGCCACGTAAAACAGGAATAGCTCTGTTAAGATACATATTCCAACCAATAAGTGGCATCTTAAAATTCTCAATCTTAGACACCCATCTTCCAACTGGAAACAACATAAATACAAACAACACATCAATCATAGATTGGTGGTTTGATATTATAATACTCTGTCTGTTTCTTTTATGCTTATGTCTGTCTGTTATTTTAACTCTCCACAACGGGTTTATCCAAACCAGGAACGAAGCCCATAACGCAGACCCAAGTGCTACATATTTTAGTTTTCTATCCCACCATGCTGTAAAAAACCAAACAACACAAACTAATGGAAAAAACACTAATGAACTTATTATCATTAGTGAATACATTATAACTGTAAATATGGTTAATATTATCTTTCGCATTATTAATGAACTTTTAATTCTTCTATATGTTATCCTTCAAATATTAAATAACAGTATGTTTTTACTTATAACTTTTCTATCACTATTCACATTCACAATAAATATTCTTTTCGGAATGTTAAGAGCCAGAGTTAAAAGATTCTCTCTTTTATGGTTTATCTATATCCACACTCCGGTAATATTCATTATTCTGTTCAGAAGATTTATAAATATTGACACAATCTGGTATTCATACATCTTCACTATAATGTTCTTTTTTGCAGGGCAAAGGTTTGGTATTTTTCTTAGAAACAGATTCTTTAACAATTCAGTAAACGCTTCATATTCCGTTTATAATCCTCAACACCAGGCTGATCAAAAGGATTAACGCCTAATACATATCCGCTTGCTGCACAAGCAAGCTGCATAAACATAACGAATTGTCCAACGGTATATTCTGTAAGATCATTAATCTCTACACGAATTAACGGAACTCCACCATCATTATGCGCTTTATATGTACCTTCAAGAGCTTGCTTATTAACAAACTCAATATCTTTTCCTGCAAGATAGTTTAAACCATCGTAATGAATATCGCTATTTGGTATCTCAACACACTCCTCAGGATTATCAACTACAAGCATTGTTTCAAAAAACGATCTATCTCCCTGTTGAATAAACTGCCCTAAAGAGTGAAGATCTGTTGTAAAATCAACACATGCAGGAAACAGTCCTTTTCCGTCTTTTCCTTCGCTTTCGCCAAATAGTTGCTGCCACCATCTTAGCATATAAGAGAAATCCGAATCAAACGAACCAAAAATCTCGATCTTTCTCCCTTCATCATACAACGCATTACGCGCAGCAACATACTCTATAATATTATTAAATGCCCCTTGTTTATTCTTAACAGAATTAAGAACATCGGTAGCTCCTCGCATTATCTCTTTTATATTGATACCTGCAATTAGCGCAGGCAACATTCCAACTGGTGATAAAACCGAATAACGTCCACCTACAGATCGGGGAATACAAAAACATTTTACACCTTTCTCTACAGACATCTTACGTAATGCTCCGTTTTCCGGGTCGGTAATATAAACCGTTCTTAACGTAATTTCTTTATCGTTAAGTTTCTCTGCCATCAGATTATTTAATAATCTGTACGATATTGCCGGTTCAATTGTAGTTCCCGATTTAGATATAACTATAACACCAAAATCCTTCCCTTCAAGCTTCTTCTTTAGTCTGCTAAATGATTTGCCAGAAAGGTGATAACCTGCATACATTATTTCTGGATAGTTATTATTTTCACTATCAGATAGTAACGCAACCAGTGCTCTTGTCCCGAGATAACTTCCTCCAATACCAACAACAACCAGAGCATCTAATACCCTTAACCTATCAGCTGTTTCAACAAGGTCATTATAGCTATCATCAGTAAATTCATAGGGTATATCCTGCCAGCCCAACCATTCGCTACCTTGTCCGCTTCTGTTAACAACATTACACAAAGCTGTGCTTGCCATATTATGGCAGCTTACAGCTGTACTATCATTTGGATATATATCACCACTTACTTTTATCGCAATCTGTCTATCCATAATCTTAAAACAGTTCTATTTACAAGGTTTAAAAAAGAGTTCTTAACTCAATGAGTCTAGCAATATCTTTATCTCCGACATAGGAGACATTTTATTGTACAATATATTATAAACTGCATTATAAATTGGCATATGCACCCCACTTTTATCAACAATACTCTTTATCGATTTTGTTGCATAATAGCCCTCTGCCACCATATTCATCTCAAGCTGAGCTGATTTAACCGAATAGCCCTTTCCAATCATATTACCAAACGTGCGGTTACGACTAAACTGAGAATATGCTGTAACCAGCAGATCGCCCAAATATGCCGACGCTTTTATATCTCTACTTATTGGATGTACCTTATTAAGAAATAATTTTATCTCCTGAATAGCATTTGATATAAGCACAGCCTGAAAGTTATCTCCAAATCCTAAACCATGACATATTCCTGATGCCAATGCATATATATTCTTGAGGACTGCAGAGTATTCTGTTCCGTATATATCATCAGAAACAGATGTTCTTAAAAAATGATTAGACAACTTTCCGGCAACCTCTTTTGCCAAATTATTATTCTGCGATGCAATTGTAAGGTAAGATAATCTCTCTAAAGCAACCTCTTCTGCATGACATGGTCCTGAAATAACAGCAAAATTATCGGTAACAACACCCCAACGTTTCTCAAAATAGTCCGCAATAATCATATCCTCACCAGGAATAACTCCCTTTATAGCCGATACAATATTCTTACCTTCAAATCCTTTTGCATAACCAATTGCATTCTGTAAAAATGCAGCCGGTATTGAAAAGATAAGAATATCTGATTTATCTATTATTGCATTAATATCTGTAAACAGGTTTAGTTTCTTTCTGCTAAATGTAACCGAACTGAGATACGAAGGATTATGTCCATACTGTTTTATATGTTCTACCGCCGACTCTGACCTCATATACCAATTGACTTCACTTACGTTATCAATGAGCATCTTAACTATTGCTGTAGCCCAACTTCCTCCACCAATTACACCGTACCTATACTCTTCGTTTATCATTTATAGTTATATATTCTTTAGTAAATAGTTATGTAGCTCTAATTATGACATAATATAAATAATGTTCTTTCCCAAGAATTCAATTTATAGCTAAGCCAAATAACAAAAATATACAAATTGTGTTTATAACCATTAAAAAGTAAAGCAAAGCAAAGCCGTATATTCCGACATAACAAAAAAAGAGTTGGATAAAACAACACCCAACTCTCTGATTAATATCTTATTCCGCAATCCAATTTCTTACATCATCTGGCACTGGGTTTTTTAATCCGAGTTTATGTTTTTTGTTTAATCCACATATTGTCTGATGAAGTTTATTTGGATTTGCCTCTTTAAGCGATTCTACAGTTGAAAATCCTGCCTTCTGAATCAAAACAACCCACTCTTGAGGTATTCCAAGTTCAATAAATTTCTCATCAGAATCTTTCTCTTCTTTTTTCTCGGGTCTCATCTGAGGGAAAAATAACACATCCTGAATAGATGGCTGATTTGTCATCAACATAGCTAAACGGTCAATTCCAATACCCATTCCTGATGTTGGAGGCATTGCATATTCAAGCGATTTTACAAAATCCTGATCAATAAACATAGCCTCATCATCTCCTTTTTCAGATAAACGCATCTGTTCCTGGAATCTATCCATCTGATCAATAGGATCATTAAGCTCAGAATAAGCATTACAGATCTCTTTTCCGTTAACCATCAACTCAAAACGCTCCGTAAGCTGATCATTATCTCTATGTTTCTTACATAGTGGAGACATCTCTATTGGATAATCGGTAATAAATGTTGGCTGGATGTAGTTTCCTTCGCACTTCTCACCAAAAATCTCATCAATAAGTTTTCCTTTACCCATTGAGTCATCAACCTCAATACCTAATTGCTTACATGTATCGCGTAATTGGCTCTCATCCATTCCTGATATATCAATACCTGTAAACTCTTTTATTGAGTCATACATTGTAACTCTCTTATAAGGGCGCTTAAAGTCAATCTTCTTATCGCCAACCTTAACCTCTGTATTTCCATGAAGAGCAATTGCAACTTTCTCTATCATCTCCTCTGTAAAATCCATCATCCAGTTGTAGTCCTTATAAGCTACATATATCTCCATTACAGTAAACTCAGGGTTATGAGTTCTATCCATCCCTTCGTTTCTAAAATCTTTAGCAAACTCATAAACACCATCAAATCCGCCAACAATTAACCTCTTTAAGTATAACTCATTTGCAATACGCAGATAAAGAGGAATATTAAGAGCGTTATGATGTGTAATAAACGGACGCGCTGAAGCTCCACCAGGAATTGATTGTAATATTGGTGTCTCTACCTCAAGATAACCTCGCTCATTAAACATATCACGCATTGTGTTAATTATCTTTGAACGCTTAACAAACACATCTTTAACCTGCGGATTAACAATAAGATCAAGATAACGTTGACGGTATCTTTGCTCCGGATCTGAGAAAGCATCATATACCTTCCCGTCTTTTTCCTTAACAATTGGTAATGGCTTAATTCCTTTACTAAGAACTGTAAGCTCCTTAACCATAATAGATTTTTCGCCAACTTGTGTTACAAAGGCAAACCCTTTAATGCCAATTATATCACCAATATCAAGAAGACGTTTAAAAACAGTATTATATAATGCTTTATCCTCTTCAGGACAAAGTTCATCTCTGTTTATATAAATCTGTACTCTACCTTCAGAATCCTGCAGCTCAGCAAATGAAGCCTTTCCCATAATTCTTCTAGACATAATACGACCTGCAAGACAAACCTCCTGATAATTATTCTCATCTGGGTTAAATTTATCTTTTATCTCTTCTGTTGTGCAGTTTACCGGAAACAGATTTGCCGGATATGGTTCAATACCAAGTTTTCTTAACTCCTGAAGAGACTCCCTTCTTAATATCTCTTGTTCGCTTAAATCTAATATATTCATCTGTTTATAATTTGTTTTATTGGTCATATAGATTAATTATTACAAGCTTAAAGAATGAGTTATACTCAATCATAAAATTGCAATAACTAACCTTTGTTTCTTTTACAACTAACTAATAACATAACAGTTACTCTATTCTAATTATAATTTACATAACTAGATAATAAGCTGTATTAATGAAATTTTTTTGCAAAGATAGAAACTTTATACATTTTTTCTTTAATGCTAGTTTATTCTTTAACAAATAGATCAGTTTAAAAAGAAAATAAATTCATGAATAAAAGGTGTGAAATTTCTTAAATTAGGTTTACAATGTTATTTTTTACTACATTTACGGCGATATACTAAAATATACCATGCACAATACTAACATTTTCAGAAAATTTTTACTGGCATTTATTGCTTTATACATTTGTGTAAATGTATTTGGCCAGAATATTCAAGAGAAAGTTATCCTGAAAAACGGAAAAGTAATTGAGGGTGAAATTATTGAATACGTGATAAACAAATATGTAAAAATAAAAACTAGTACTACTTTATATAATATAAAAGCAAAGTACATTAAAGAGGTAATCAGAGCTGAGGGTAACATTGAATCAACAGATATTACAACCAACAAATTTAAAACCCGTGGATTATTCTTCATGGTAGAGGGAGGTGGATCACAAACAGTTACCGATTTTGATTCAGAGACATACTACAATCCTTCTATATATCCGGCAAAAGCAAACACTTTTAACCCAGACTTAAACTACGAAATATTAGGTATAATTGGTTACAAGTTTAAACCTTATTTTACTATAGGTTTCTCTTCTGGGTTATATATTATTGATAAAGAAAAGCTTCTACCACTATTACTATATCTAAGAACAGAACTTTTAAACAGGCGTATATCACCATTCTTTGATATGAGATTTGGTAGTATTATTGGGATGTCTGATTTTATTGATGGTGGTTTATCTTGTAGTTTGGGTATTGGTGTTAAATGTAATATTACCAAAAAACTAGCTATTAATATAAGTGGCGGGTTTAAGGTAACAAATCTATGGAATGATATTATAACAACCGACAATAACATTAATGAGAATGATGAAACCTATGAAAACTACTATAAGATAAATGTTGACAACAATAATTTTGACGATCCTAATTACAACTTTATCGATTCATACCTAAAGATTGGCATAAACTTTTAACACTCAGATCACAAACTCCACCAAGAAATTGTATCATCTATATTTGTACTATCAATAACCTCTCCTATTAAAGGTGTACATATAGTTAAGCCTTCCTTGTCACTGTATTTAACAAACTCATCTATTGGCTCCGTCCACGAATGCATTGCCAGATTAAAGGTAGCCCAATGCAATGGTATTGTATATTTACTATCAAGCATTTTACTCATTGCAATAGCATCTGACGGATAAAGATGTATATCTTCCCAATGCTTATTATACGCCCCTATCTGTATTAAGCACACATCAAAAGCTCCATACCTCTCTCTAAGAATTTTGTATGATTCTGTATAACCTGTATCACCAGAGTAGAACACCTGTTCTCCCTTTCCAAAAAACATAAATGAACACCACAGAGTTTTATTCCTATCTAATAAACCTCTACCACTAAAATGTCGTGCAGGACCTGCTACAATCTCAAGATCTCCAATATTTACTCTATCATGATAATCCAGTTCTGTAATTTTTTCATCAGAGACACCCCACTTCTTTAAATGACTTCCAACACCTAAAGGCATAATAAATTTCACATCCTTATCAGCATAGTGAGTCACAACTTTTCTATCCAGATGATCATAATGATCATGCGAAAAAATCACAGCATCAATATGAGGCAATTCTTTTAGTGATAGTGGAGGTTTATGAAAACGTTTTGGTCCAACAAATGATAACATTGATGCACGCTCCGAAAATACGGCATCAACAAGCAAACGCACTCCATACATCTCTAAAATAAAGCCTGAATGTCCAAACCATATTATTTTATATGAATCCGATTTAGAGACAGATTCATCAATAACTGGTCTCCTTACAGGAATATCCCTTAACGGAACCTTCTCAACACCTGAAGATAATCTATAATCTTTTACAATTTTAAATATATCTTTTATACTACCTGAATTTGTTTCTATACTATTAACAAACTTATTCTCTATATACCTGTCTGACTTCATAAATCTTCTTATATCACTATCTGTATGCATCTCTCCTTTAATAAAAGCAAAAAAAACAACTATTATAATCAACAAAGAAACAATCTTTATCCACTTCTTCATAACTCTAAACTTATTCGGAGATACACTCCTCAATATTTACACATAAATATATAATCTTATAAACAAAACTAACAGCAAAATGATCGCTTTATCTATTGAACTTACTATTATACGGGATATTACAACAATTACACAACTCTTTTTTACAATTAAGAATTAAAATAAATATTTACCGTAACTTTGAGGTTCGAAATTTTGAGGAAGTTAAAGTCATGAATATAAAGCCAAAAAGATTAAGGAAACCTGAATGGTTAAAGATCAAATTGCCAGAAGGCAAAGATTTTAAATATGTAAATGATATTGTAAAAGATCATAAATTGCATACAATCTGTTCAAGCGGAAGGTGCCCTAACATGGGAGAGTGCTGGGGAAATAAAACTGCTACATTTATGATAATGGGTGGTATCTGCACAAGGTCGTGCAAATTCTGTAATGTTACTACAGGAAAACCTCTTCCTCTTGATCCAGACGAAGCCCAAAATCTTGCTGAGTCAATTAAATTAATGAAACTCAACCATGCTGTTATCACATCGGTTGACAGAGACGACCTGGATGACAAAGGGGCAAAGGCATGGGCTGAAGCTATTAATACTGTTAAAAAATATAATTCTGATACTACGCTTGAGGTATTAATTCCGGATTTTGATGGTATTCATGAACTGCTACAGTTAGTTATTGATACGAAACCTGAGGTTATATCTCATAATATGGAAACTGTAAGACGATTAACTCCTGGGGTAAGATCACGTGCAAAATATGATACCAGTTTAAAAGTCATTAAATATCTTTCTGAGAATGGGGTAAGAACAAAATCAGGTATAATGCTTGGTCTTGGCGAAACCGAAGAAGAGATTTACGAAACAATGGATGATTTGAGAGAAGCTGGATGTATGATACTTACAATTGGTCAGTATTTACAACCAACTCATAGGCATCTAGAAGTAAAAAAATATGTTACTCCTAAAGAGTTTGACAGATATAAAGAAGAGGGTTTAAAGAGAGGTTTCAGTTTTGTTGAAAGCAGTCCGCTTGTTAGATCTTCATATCATGCAGAAAAACATGTTAAAGCTTAATTTATTTACAATATGATAGAGTTTATAGACTGGGGAACAATTGACTACAAAGAAGCTTGGGATAAACAGGAGATTCTTTTTGAGAAGTACTTAAACACAAAAAAAGATAAACAACCCGTATCTGAAACACCAGTTGGTGATATTATTTTTTGTGAACATCCACACGTATATACACTTGGTAAAAGTGGTGATGTAAATAATATGCTAATTAATGATACTTTTCTTAAGCAGGTTAATGCAACATATTACAAAACAAATAGAGGTGGAGATATTACCTATCATGGTCCCGGACAGATTGTTGGTTATCCAATTCTTGATCTGGAGAGTATGAATCTAAGTCTAAAGCAATACATTAACAAAATTGAGGATATTATAATCTCTACTCTTAGTTCATACGGCATAAAAGCCGATAGGTTGGAAGGTGCTACTGGCGTATGGTTAGACAAGGAAAATATTACAAAAGCTCGTAAAATATGTGCTATAGGAGTAAAAGCAAGCAGATATATTACAATGCACGGATTTGCTCTTAATGTAAATACCAATCTGCAATATTTTAATCACATTAACCCTTGTGGTTTTGTAGATAAAGGAGTTACATCAATTCAAAAAGAACTGGGAAGAGAAGTAGATATTGAAGAGGTGAAAGCCAAACTCAAAGAAAATTTTGAAAAAGCTTTCAACACAACTTTCTACTAAACAACCTTTTAAATAACACCCTTAATATAAAGTATGATAAAGACTATAGGGTTTAATATATTTGATTAAATTTGAAGTTCGATAAAAATAGTAGGATAAAGGTTGTTAATGGATAAACGTTGGGCTATAAAAGAAGAGTGTTCGTCAAATGAATCGGACAAGTTAG
This sequence comes from Bacteroidales bacterium UBA6680, assembly GCA_002454955.1. Lineage (GTDB taxonomy): Bacteria > Bacteroidota > Bacteroidia > Bacteroidales > UBA6680 > UBA6680. The sequence goes on along the minus strand of DKJY01000123.1, from coordinate 69,275 downwards.
CAGAATCATTAGGTATCTCTACTACTCTGGCTAAACTATTGGTACAAAGAGGGGTAAAGATTTTTGATCAAGCTAAAGCATTTTTTCGCCCAACACTACAGGATCTTCATGATCCTTTTTTGATGCGTGATATGGAGGTTGCCGTAGAGCGTATTGAGAAGGCCATTACAACAAATGAAAACATCATGATTTACGGTGATTATGATGTAGACGGAACCACTTCAGTTGCTATGATGTACACATTTTTAAGCAACTACACCGAAAACACATCATACTATATTCCTGACAGATACGAAGAAGGATATGGCATATCCTATAAAGGGATAGAGCATGCCGCAGATAATAATATATCGCTTATTATTGCTCTGGATTGTGGTATTAAGGCTGTAGAAAAGATTGACTTTGCCCTAGAAAAGGGCATTGATTTTATTATATGTGATCATCACCTTCCGGGTGAAGAAATTCCTAAAGCTGTAGCTGTACTTGATCCCAAAAGAGAGGATTGTGATTACCCTTTTGATCAGCTATCTGGATGTGGTGTAGGTTTTAAATTAATGCAGGCATACTGCTACTATAAAAAGATTCCATTTTACAATATTGTCCCATTTCTTGATCTTGTATCGGTTAGTATTGCATCTGATATTGTCCCTATTATTGACGAAAACAGAATACTTGCTAAATATGGTCTTGAGCAGTTAAATAAAAATCCAAGAACAGGACTTAAATCAATTATAAAAACTGCCGGGCTAGAGAACAAGCGTATAGCTATTGACGACATTGTTTTTAAGATAGGTCCGCGTATAAATGCCGCGGGGCGTATGGATACAGCAAGTGATGCTGTAGCTCTACTGATTGCTAAAGAGGAGCGTCAGGCCAACTTTATGAGCTCTCGAATTAATACTGTTAATGATGAGAGAAAGGATGTTGACAGACAGATTACAAAAGAGGCTGTTGATATGATTGATAACAATGACACTCTTAAGAACAAGGCCTCAACTGTTCTTTACAATCCTAACTGGCACAAAGGGGTTGTTGGTATTGTGGCATCCAGACTTGTTGAAACACATTATAAACCAACTATAATACTTACAAACTCAAACGGGTTTGCAACCGGATCTGCAAGATCTGTAATTGGTTTTGATCTTTATCAAGCTATCGAAAGCTGCAGTGATCTGCTAGAAAACTTTGGTGGACATATGTATGCCGCAGGTCTTACACTTAAGGAGGAGAACATCAAAGAATTTACCCGAAGATTTGAGGAGTATGTACAGAACAATATAACGAAAGAGCAAAAGATTCCTGAGATAGAGATTGATACACCTCTTAATCTGGATGAGATAGATGCTAAATTTTGGCGTATCCTTAAGCAGTTTGAACCTTTTGGTCCCGGTAACATGAACCCAGTATTTGTCACGAAGAATGTTGTTGACTATGGCGAGGTTAGAGCTGTTGGTGCAGCCAAAGAACACCTTAAGCTTGATCTGGTGCAAGAGACGGGTCCTCTGTCTGGTGTTCCGGCAATAGCATTTGGTCTAGGTAGATACTTTGAAGATATAAAAGGCGGAAAAGCTTTTGATGTATGTTATACAATACATGAAAACGATTTCAGAGGAATTGTAAATATTCAGTTACGCATTAAAGATATACATATTCTTGAGGTAGATGAAGATGCTTACTACTAGTAGAAGAACTGTTCAAAATTATCCAACTTAATCTCTTTACGTTTAACAATTCCTTTATCTATACCATCAAACAATCTGTTTGCTGCATTTACAAGATCTTTATAAAATTCCTCAGCAACAAGTATTATTCTATCGTTATCCTTTTGCAAATGTTTATTGCCATACGTTTTATTATTGGCAGATGTTAATAATACAAAACCTCCAGGAACAAAAAGGTGTGTAAGTGTTGTTCGTAACTGATCATATAAGAATCCGTTTCTATTTATACGTTGGTAATCTTTAGGGAAAAGCTTATATATAGCAGCATCAAACCTCTTTTTAGATTGTGCTTTAGCCTTTAATGGTTTACTATCAATTACAGCACCCAGAGTTTCTATTGACTGCCCCATTAATATAAATGCCATATGATACATTTCTGTATCAATCATCTCCCCTATTCTATCTATTATAATATCTTTAACAAACTCTTTTGTATTCATACAAATAAATTCAGAAGCGATACCGCAATTGTAATCTAATATCAAACTTATCATCAAACTCTTTATCATCAGAATAGTTTGTAGGTAGAATATCTTTAAAAGAGTATGATGTTGCTGCAAATTTAAACCAAAAATCAAGATTTTCCACTAAAAACAGGTAACCATTAATATATATTCTTGTTCCTTTTCCATAATACATATTTGTTGAGAAATTATATAACGGTGCTGACTCATACACATATTGCCTTGCATTCCAATCATCTATATCAAACATCGCTAATCTTAATGAGATTCTGAACCGACTCCTTTTGTAAGATATATCATTATACAGATACACACCTTTATTATTACCTGATAATATATCAGAATAATGTGATATACCGCACGATATAGTGTTTGTAAAATATTTGTTTAAGATATTTCTATATCTGAATGATAACGAATGTTTATCATATGGCTTATGAGTATACCTGTTATTCAACTGGAACCTTTTGTCTTTGATCTCACATCTGTACCTGAATCTGTATTGACTATTTGCATTCTCATATTTCGTAAATAGTAAAAATTCATTTCCGGTTAACGATGTATTAAAATTATACCCCGGATTGGTAAATACAAACATATCATAATACATTCCTATTTTTAACTCACTAATTAATGATATTTCAGCTCCCAGATAAAAACCTCTCTCATTAACAATATCAGAACCTTCAGAAAATGATGATGCATATATAGGATTATAATTATGTGAATAGTCCCTAAAAAGAGCAGCCAAAATTAAACCATCAGATATATTTGCTCTACTACTTAGATTATATGCATACTCATTATATCTATCAATAGCAAATTCACCACTAAACGATATTGATTTTAGATACGCTGTTCCATAAACACTATTTACCACCTTTCTATCAGATATCTCTCCACTAACATCTATATAGTTTGCATTCATATACCACAAAAAAGATGATATAACACCAAAAGAGTACCACCTGTCAGATATTCTTATATTTGCTCCACATATCATCTCCTCAACAGCATCCTTTGCATCTATCTGTGAATTGCTTATATGCACGCCATCCTTATATATTGTCTTTATCAGGTCTGTACTATCAAGCAATGCATCAATATCTTTATATGAGAAGAAGATATCTAATCGACATTTTGAGAAATCACCAGACAATGCAAATCCTCTAAGAAACCTATTCTCATTTGCCGAACTATAACTTTTTATACCATAACTACGAGGAATCACATTCAAGATCTCTGATGTTTTCCCTAATGTATATGATGTCCACATGTTTAATCCATTACCAAATGTAATATGATAATCACCAATATAGATTTTTTTCAATATCTTACTATCAATATCCCTGTATATATAGGCTGAGTAGAAATCAAAACCATCTCTATTAAATGAATTAAAAAATGGTTCTCCTAAATCATTCTCTGCAACAAATCCTGTTTTGTATCTTTCTATCTTCGTTGTTCCTTTTAGTTTAAGTGCAAATGGCAATCCCTGCTCGGCTTTACTTGCACTATTTACAGAGGTTGAAAATATTATATTTCCTCTGGAAATATTTGCTTTATGCTTCTTGTCATTGCCAAATTCTATAAAATGAGACAAACGTTTACAATCTGATATATCAAAACCTATAAGATACATAAACTCAAACACACTATATACCCTATCAATATTATCTAAATACTCTAAAATAATCTCTATCTGAAAATCATTCAGGAACATAAGCTTTTGCAACTGTTCTTTGGTGCATCTATTTATCTCAATCTTATCCTCATAAACTTCTGCTAAATCGTTATATATCTCCTGATATCTATTAGAATCATCACCAGAAATAATATCCTCAGTAATAGTTCTTATAATATGATCTTCCTGTGCCTTTATCACAAGTGATACAGATATAAAAACAAGCATCCATATAAATCTCATAACCTTGCAACTGACATTGATATTTCCGGATATACACCAATTACGGGGTGTATTACAAAGGCTATATCTAACACAACTCCTTTTATTTTATAACCTATACCTATTGAATAGGTTCCCGGATTGGTTTTAACCCCTCCTCTTATAATAAGACTTTTAGTAGGTTTATATTCCAATGCCATATGCAGAATATATCTACTCTTATAAGCAATATCAAACTGCCCATAAATATTAATCTTATTACTAATAATATGTTTAACTGCAAATGCTGATATAAATGGTAACTGCTCCTTTGATAGATATCTAAGTTTAATCTGCGTTGGATTATAAAACAGTACTCCTAACGATGTTCTATCAGTAATATTCAACATAGAACCTACAGAAATATACATAGCATTAATACTACCGTAATATTCACCCTGTGAGATATGCTTATATACAATGCCTATACCAGCACACATTCGCTTTGTAAGTAACATTCCGTACGATATAGTATAATCTCTGTTAATAAAAGAGTTAAATCGTAACTGGTTAACACCAAGACCTAATGTACCTGAATAAACTGGTACTGCTACAGAAAAACCCAAAGTAGAGATATTATACTTTATAAATCTGTTTGAGTAAGACAATCCACCTACTGATTTGTTAACATATGCTAAACCTGCCTGGTTTCCAGTCACAGACCATACATCATCCGACACTGCATTAATCCCCGCCCTTCCGTTATAAACCGCACTATAGTTACTCTGGGAGTATAGCGGTACTATAAGTAATAAAATATAAAGTGTAAAAATGTTCCGAAGCATTATCCAAGGTGTTTATTAATTAACAATATTCCATTTTTTTTAAAAGCTCTGTATCAGTCCACACTCTATAAAGAACTGATATACAGATCTAGAATATTATTTGAAGTTAATCTTAAATAATTGCTTTTACAATATGATATATATCAACAAATAGATAGATATAAATCAAAAAAAGCGAGCCTGAAGCTCGCTTTCACACCATATTTTCAGGTAACTTTAGTTTACCTTATACTCGTACTTTATTGTACTTAATTCCTGATTAGCCTTAACAATCTTATTTTTAAGACTCTCTTTAAAACCAATAAGTCTGTCTGCCAATTCATTATTGCCAGTAGCAATCATCTGTGCTGCAAGTATACCTGCATTCTGTGCACCATCAATACCAACTGTTGCTACAGGTATTCCCGGAGGCATCTGTACAATAGCTAATAAAGCATCTAGTCCGTCAAGCGATGCATTAATAGGTACCCCAATAACAGGTATCGATGTCATTGAAGCAATTACTCCTGGCAAATGAGCTGCCATACCTGCTCCGGCAATAATAACTTTAATCCCATTCTCCTTTGCGCCTTTTGCAAATTTCTCTACAGCCTCAGGTGTTCTATGAGCCGATAGAGCATTGATTTCAAACGGTATACACAATTCATTTAAAACCTTTGCAGCCTTCTCCATAACCGGTAAATCAGAAGTGCTACCCATAATAATACTCACCATTGCATTCATAATATTCACGTTTTAAAAAAAATTTATACGAATAGTTTAATTATTTGTACTTTTGCAAAATATTTTTTTGTGTAGCACCCTAGTCTGCGACTAATTTGCTACACAAAAATAAACATTAACGCGATTTACACAATAGGAGATATGAGAAGAGTAGTATTACATGACAAAGAATTTGAGCTGTCGATGCCAAAAGAAGATATACATGAGTCTGTAAAAAGGGTAGCGGATAAGATTAATAGTGAATACACTGATAAAGAAGCTCCTTTATTACTAAGTATACTTAATGGATCTTTTATTTTTACTGCAGATCTTGTACGTGAACTAGAGATAGACTGCAAAATCTCATTTCTTAAATTATCATCATATGAAGGTACATCGACTACCGGAAATGTTAAAAAATTAATTGGCCTGAATGAAAATATTGAAGGCAAGAGTGTAATTATTATTGAAGATATTGTTGATACAGGTATCACTCTGGCAGAGATTATCTCTCTGCTTGAAGAAAAAAAACCAAAAGAGATTAAGGTAGCAACTCTTCTTTACAAACCAGAATCATATAAAGGAGATCATGAAATTCATTATGTAGGAAAAGAGATTCCTAATGATTTTATTGTTGGATATGGACTTGATTATGATGACTTAGGACGAAACCTTGCAGATATATATACCGTAGTAGAATAAAAAAACATGGTCAATCTGGTCATTTTCGGCCCTCCGGGTGTAGGTAAAGGAACACACTCGCAACTTATTGCACAAAAATATAAGCTGAAGCATGTATCTTCGGGAGATATTTTACGTAATGAGATTAACCAGAATACTAGTATAGGGTTAAATGTTATTGAGTTTGTAAAAAATGGTGATCTTGTTCCTGACAAGTACATTATTAACCTTATAAACTCAATTATTGACAACTCAAAAGCCAACGGATATATTTTTGATGGTATTCCAAGAACTCTCAGTCAGGCAAGACTTCTTTTATCAGTATTGGAAAAAAGAGGAGAAAAAATAAATTCTGTAATAGAACTAATTGCTCCTTTTAGCGAATATATAAAACGTATAAAACATCGTGCAGAGACTTCTGCACGAATTGATGACACAATAAAGAAGACTATTGATAACAGAATTAAACTTTATAATAAGCACAGAACAAAAGTTGTTAACTACTACAAAAGATTAAATCTCTACAGATTTGTTAAAGCTGACGGATCAAAAGAAGAGACATTCAGCAGATTATGTAGTCATATAGACAACATATTAAACATCACAAAAAGATAAAATGGCAGATACAAATTTTGTTGATTACGTAAGAATATTTTGTCGATCAGGAAACGGAGGAAGCGGGTCGGCACACCTCTTCAGAGATAAGTTAACAGCCAAAGGAGGTCCTGACGGTGGAGATGGTGGTCGTGGAGGACATATTATACTAAGAGGTAATAAACAGTATTGGACACTTATTCATCTTAAGTACCGTAAACATATTTTTGGTAAACATGGTGAGAGTGGCGGAAGAAGCCGAAGCACAGGAGCCGAAGGTGAAGATATGATTCTGGATGTACCTTTAGGAACAGTAGCTAAAGATGCTGAAACAGGCGAAATTCTGTTTGAAATAACAGAAGAGAATCAAGAGAAAATATTAGTAAAAGGTGGACGTGGAGGTTTAGGTAATACTCACTTTAAATCTGCTACATTTCAGACTCCTAGATTCGCTCAACCTGGCGAAGAAGGTAACGAAGGATGGTTTATTCTTGAATTAAAAGTTCTTGCTGATATTGGTCTTGTTGGTTTCCCTAGCGCCGGAAAATCTACACTACTATCTGTTGTATCAGCGGCAAAACCAAAAATTGGAGATTATCCGTTTACAACGTTAACACCAAACCTAGGAATTGTATCATATCGCGATAATAAATCGTTTGTTATGGCCGACATTCCTGGTATTATTGAAAATGCACATCTTGGCAAAGGGCTTGGTTTAAGATTTTTAAGACATATTGAACGCAACTCTATGTTACTTTTTATGGTTCCGGCTGATAGTGACGATATTCATAACGAGTATAAAATATTACTGAATGAGCTTAAACAGTATAATCCAGAGCTGTTAGATAAACGACGAGTTTTGGCAATAACAAAATCTGATATGCTTGATGAAGAACTTATTGAAGAAATAAAAGAAGATCTACCTGAAATCCCATCAATTTTTATATCTTCAATCGCAAATCAGAATCTCGACAAGTTAAAAGATTTGGTTTGGAACGAATTAAATATGGATATTTAGAACATTAGTGATGCTTGAAACTCTGTCTAATCTGGATACACAACTGTTTTTGTTTTTTAACAGAAACACCTCTCCATTCTGGGATATAATAATGTACTACGGAACGCTTAAATATACATGGATTCCACTGTATCTATTTATTCTGTTTGGTATTGGACGCAAATACAAATTACAGACTATATTAATTGTAATTTTTATTGCACTGTTAATAACTATGACTGATCAATTATCTATGTTTAGTAAAGAGCTATTTGAGAGATGGCGACCATGTCGCGATCCGGAACTTGGTCCGTTTATTAATCTTTATCAGGGAAAATGTGGTGGTAGATTTGGTTTCTTCTCTGCCCATGCTGCCAGTTCGTTTGGTTTAGCATATTTTACATCTAGATTATTTAAACGTAGGTGGTTTACAATATCAATATTTGTTTGGGCATCATTCGTAGCATACACTAGGGTATATCTTGGATCACACTTTCCTGGCGATATTATTGTAGGTGCAATTGCAGGAATTATAATAGGCTGGATAAACATTAAGCTTCTTTTTCTGTTTCCAATAAAACAAGAAAAAAGACGAGAACATGTTGTTTATAAACTCAACAACTACTAATCCATATATAAATATCGCAACAGAAGAGTATCTATTGCGAAACTTTACTCAGGATATTATATTCATATACAGTAATAGTCCATCAATAATTATAGGTAAACATCAGAATACATTAGAAGAGATAAACCTTAAATTTGTCATTGAAAATAACATTGATGTTGTTAGAAGATTATCTGGTGGTGGCACCGTATATCATGATAATGGCAATCTTAACTTCACCTTTATAAGAAACGGAAAGCTCGGAAAACTTATTGATTTTAACAAATATACACAACCTGTAATTAACTACCTTAGTAGTATTGGAGCTAAAGCATACCTTGGTAGTAAAAATGAAATTAGAATAGGAAAAGATAAGGTCTCAGGAAATGCTGAACACATATTCAAAAATAGAGTAATGCATCACGGAACACTTCTTTTTAACTCTGAACTGAATGTCCTTAATAATGCTATAAAGAGAGAAGAAGATCGATATAAAAGTAAGGCTGTACAGTCAAACAGAACTAATGTTGCAAATATATCAGAGCTAATAAACAGTGACATTAGTTTTGATAACTTCAGAAACAATATCTCAGAATTTTTTAAAACCTATATAGGTAATACTATCAACTACAATCTAAATAGCGAAGATACTGCTAACATAAACCAAATTGCAAAAGAAAAGTATGAGTTGTGGAGCTGGAATTTTGGTTATTCGCCTAAATACATAGTGCATGGAAGTTTTAAAAACAGTAATATTGAGTTCAGTACAACCGTATCTGTAGAGAATGGAGTTATAAAATCTGTAGATATTAATAACAATAATGCATCAGAATATTTAATAGCAACAATTAAAAATACAGTTATTGATAAAGAACATAATTTTCATAATATCCATAAAAGCATTAATAGTAAACTAAAAAATAATTACAGCAACTATGATCTCCTAAACATTTGTTATTCATTATTCTGATATTCAAAAACTATATTACTATTTTCTAATGTTTAATTCGGTGATAATTTATTAAAATATTTTTTAGTTGATCCTAATATTTCTGATCTTTTTTTTGTAATTTATAGCGTGTATTTAAACATATAAAATATGCGTTTCAGAATACTAATTATATTATCTATTTGCAGTCTTATTATCTCTTGCGACAGAGCAAAAAACATGGAGTCTGACAAATCAAAGAGAAGTAATATAGATCAGTACGCAAAAATACAACTCTATGCTGACCTCTCAGAGTTAAATGAGAATCACAGAAAAATTATCCATTATCTTACAAAAGCTGCAAAACAGGCAGATGCCATATTTTGGAAACAAACATATGGAGAAAAAAATGAATTACTATACCTGTACAGAAATAAGCCTGATGATATTAAAGAGTATATAACAATTAACTATGGTCCTTGGGACAGATTTAACGACAATAAACCATTTATAGAGGGTATTGGTGAAAAACCAAAAGGTAGTAACCTTTATCCTAAAGATATGGATACTGAGGAGTTTAATCAATTAAATGATGATGAAAAATACAGTCCATTCACAATACTTGTAAGAGACAGAAGAGGTTCTCTTAAAACTAAAAAATATTACAAGGCTTACAAATCGAATCTTGATCAGGCAATACACTACATAAACAAAGCTATTGATATCTGCGATCACAAAGAGTTTAAGGAGTATCTTATTGCTCTTACTGAGGATATAAAAAAGGATGAATATACAAATAGCTTTATCAAGTGGATGAATGTTGATAACTATCCTATAAACTTCATTTTTGGCCCTGTTGAATCACTATCAAATGAAGATCAACTATTTAACCTAAAAAACACATATGCATCTGTTATTCTTCTTCCAAAATTAGAATGGCGTGAAAAATCTAAACAGTTATTGCAGCTTATGCCATTTCTGCAAAATTCACTACCAATTAACGACAATTTAAAGAGTGAGATTCCCTCTGAAGGAACACATATTGATATTAGCGAAATGATAATTTGCAGTGGTAAATGGAATACTGGAGCTAAAGAGATATCTATATTTATGCCTCAGGATCCTAACTTTCATCTCAACCATGGTAGCAAAAAGATGTTATTTGAGAATGCTGTATCGGCAAAATATAATCTTATTCTTAAGCCTATTGGAAATAAACTAATAAATGAAAAACAGAGAGATCTTATAAGGTATGAGAGTTTTGTTGAGAATCTAATGATGTCTGAGATAGGAAACGGATTAGGTATAAAAAAGACCAAAGATGGTAAATCAGTAAAACTTGCACTTCAGGATACATATACTGTATCAGAGATTACCTATTCGTTAATTGTATCGCAATACTTTATGGCTAAAAAATTGGAGATAGATGGCGCCGATGCAGATAGAATAATGTCACATTATGTTACGTTTGTTACAAGCCTTTTACGAATAGTAAGATATGGGATAAAAAACGCATATAGTATTGCCAGTATGATTGTTTTCAACTACCTGCTTGATAACGGAGCAATAGTATATAATAAAGACAATAGAACATACTCTGTAGTTTTTGAGAATATGAAACTACACACCTATAAAATGACAGAGTATATACTTAAGATACATGCTGATGGAGACTATAAAGAATCTACCAAATTAATAAGAGAAAAGGGGTTCATTCATGACGAGCTTCTAATAAATCTTTATTATCTGCAACAAGAGAATATACCTACAGATATTATATACGATCAGGGAAAATTACGCACAAGGATATAATAACTTTAAACTAAATATTGATTTTTTCCGTTTAGCAAAAAGAGAGTATTTTATAGATACTCTCTTTTATTTATGTATCATATCAGATACATAAATGACTGCCATTTTCTGACAGCCATTTATTATCTCTATTTATCTTCTTCTTTCTTCTCTTCCGGTTCAGCACAGTAAGGAATACCTTTAATAATGTACGATGGTGGTTCTCCAAAGCCTCCTTGGCGTTCTCTACTTGTTATCAAAACCATTACAGCTTTATATCTAACCGCTTTTTTCCTGATCTTTATCTCTGCACTTTTCCTTGCAGCAGACGATGATCTACTACTCTTTGCTGATCTGACAACAATCTCTTTACGAGGATACATTCCTGCTACATCATCTTTGTTATCAGTAAGAAAGATCATTCTGTAATCATCCTCTTTTAACTCTTTAAAAGCAGGCTTATTAACTGTTCTGATTTTTCCTGTACGATAAATAACCTTCTCAACATTATCCTTCTTTACATACTGGTCACGCCTTACTCCATCTAACCTGTATCGTATTTTTGACGAATAAATTTTGATTACGTCACACGGAATTTTCTCACCTGAAAGCATCACTATTTGATCGTTCTGCTTTTTACTTTCCTTTTTTGCGTCCTGCGCCATAACACCCAGATGGACGCATAAAACTATTAGTAGTACTTTAACTCTCATATACCTAAGTTTAAGATCCAATCGCTCAAAAATAGCACTAATAAATATGAACAACAAAAGTAAAGCACTGCAAATTGTTAATTTAACACTTCCAAATAGTCAAAAGTCGCTATATATAAACAATATAGCGACTTTACAATATTAATTTAATTAAATTTATTTCTTATTTAGAAACTCATTAAGAACACTATTCAGGTTAGGAACACCAATCTCTTGCAGGTCATAACCAACCTTTACAACTGGTTTATTAATCTTTATTACACGGCTAAGATCAATAGGTGTACCAATAACAGCAACATCACATGGAGTATTATCAATTGTCTTCTCTAAATCACGTTTCTGCTCTATTCCATATCCCATTGCCGGAAGCAGTGTTCCAATCTCAGGATATGTATTAAATGTTTCAACAAGTTTTCCTACAGCAAATTCACGAGGATCGACCAACTCAGATGCTCCGTGCTTCATAGCAGCAACAACACCAGCTCCAATCTTCATATTTCCATGAGTTAAGGTTGGTCCGTCTTCAACAACCAGACAACTCTTGCCTCTTAATAACTCTGGAGCATCAACTGTTAATGGTGATGCTGCATCAATAACTGTTGCCTTTGCATTAACCTTTGCTATATTATCACGTAGTACCTGAATATTATCCGGACTGGCACTATCTATCTTGTTAATAACAACAACATCAGCCATACGAAGCATTGCCTCTCCAGGATAGAACATTAGCTCATGTCCTGGTCTATGTGGATCTACAACCGTTATTGTTAAATCAGGCTTATAAAACGGAAAATCATTATTTCCACCATCCCATACTATAACATCGCATCCGTCAGGATCATTTTCAGCCGCTCTTACAATAGCTTCGTAATCTACACCAGCATATATAACATTCCCGCGGGTTACATGTGGTTCATACTCCTCCATTTCCTCAATAGTACAACTGTGTCTCTCCAAATCATCAATCGTAGCAAAGCGTTGAACCTTCTGAGCAACTAAATCGCCATAAGGCATGGGATGACGTATTGCAACAACTTTTAATCCCCTCTCCATTAATAACTCAATAACTCTTCTTGATGTTTGTGATTTCCCGCAGCCTGTACGAACTGCTCCAATTGCAATAACAGGCTTAGTACTTTTAATCTGAGTATCTTTAGAACCCAAAAGAGTAAAGTTTGCTCCCGCTGCATTAACAACAGCACTCATATTCATAACCTTCTGATAAGGAACATCGCTGTATGAAAAAACACATTCCGTTACATTATGCTTCCTAATAAGATCTGTAAGCTCTGATTCAGGATAAATAGGAATTCCTTTAGGATATAAATCTCCAGCTAGCTCTTTAGGATATTTACGACCATCAATATCTGGTATCTGTGCGGCTGTAAATGCCACAACGTTGTAATGATCGTTACCCCGGAAATAAGTGTTAAAATTGTGAAAATCGCGCCCGGCGGCACCAATAATAATTACGTTTTTCTTTGACATAATAATTGAATTTTAATTTAAAATAAGTAGCTTACGTCTTCAAGTTAATAATATTAAGCAACATTATCAATAGCCTCAGTAACAAAAACATTCAATTGCAGGTAACATGAACTATTTAGGTCATATTTTTTTATCGGGAGAGAATAGTCAGGTCAGAATCGGGAATTTTATAGGTGATTTTGTAAAAGGCAACAAGTTTAAGTCATATCCTATAGATGTGCAGAGAGGTATTTTATTGCATAGAGAGATAGACAGATTTACAGATAATAACAATAATGTATCTGAGATCACTAATTTTTTCAGACCACTTTATAAAAGATACGCAGGTATAATATCTGATATGATAATTGATCATATTCTCGCAAAAAATTGGAATCTGTACAATGAAACAACACTAAACAGGTTTGCTGCCAGATTTTATATGTTACTTATTATTAATTATAGAATGCTTCCACGAAAGGTACAGTATATTACCCCATTTATGATTCAGAGTAACAGGCTATACTCATACTCAACAAAAAAAGGTATAATTGAAGCAATAAGCATAATGGAGCGACACACGTCATTACCTGAAAAAAGCCAGTATCTTCCCGAATTACTTGACAGTAATTACAACCAAATACAGGAGATATCTCTCAGATTCATTGATGAAGTATCAGAATATGTTAAACAGCTCTTAACTGATCGATCTATCTAACCAGTTCGAATCTTGACGCATCTAAATTCAGAAGGATAAACAGCAGTATTGTAAATCCCCATAACGATGATCCGCCATAGCTAAAAAAAGGCAAAGGAATTCCTATAACAGGAACAATTCCTATAGTCATGCCTATATTCACAGCAAAGTGAAAGAATATTATAGATAAAACACCATATGCGTAAATGCGAGCAAATGCCAACCGTTGCCTTTCAGCTATCTGTATAATTTTTATCATAAGCATAACAAACAATCCTATAACAAACAGCGATCCAAGAAATCCCCACTCTTCGCCTACCGTACAGAATATAAAGTCGGTACTCTGCTCTGGTACAAAATCAAATTTCGTTTGTGTTCCTTTAAGAAATCCTTTACCAGAAAATCCACCAGATCCTATAGCTATCTTACTCTGATTAACATTATATCCCCAACCCAATGGATCTGACTCTATACCAAGAAGGTCATTAATTCTTTTACGATGATGTTCTTCCAGAATATTATAGAATACATAATCAACAGAATAGTTAACTCCTACTGATCCCCAAAAGAATAGCAATAAAAATAGTCCGCTTCTAAGTTTTTTTCGCGCAAAACTGAATAGTAGAAATGGCGTATACAAAGCTACAGGAAACATTACCATAAGATAGTTATTCATCTGCAACTCCATATATACATTTGCTATAAAAAATGTTGCTGATAAAAAAGCCATCGATCCTGCAACATATAAAGATCTACGTTTATCCAAAGATATTCTTATATAGATAAGCAGAAGTAACAAAACCAGTGATATAAGAATAACAATAGGAGAAAATAGCAACGATATAATAAAGAGTATAATAAGCCCCACTCCAGTAAGTAAAACCCAGCCAGGCAATCCCTCTCTAAACAATACAAATACAAATGCAACATAAACAAGCGCTGACCCAGTATCGTTCTGCAAAAGTATTAATGCAAAAGGAACAACCAAATACATACCAATTTTAAACAAATCTCTTATTTTATATACGCTAAAATTGGGTTTACTCATAAATTTTGCCAGAATGAGTAATGTAGCCATCTTTGCAAACTCTGCGGGTTGTAATCTAAATGAACCTATTGCAATCCACGAACGTGCCCCATTAATCTCTTTTCCGAATACCAACACTGCTAATAGGAGGGCGATAGTAAAAGCATATATTACACTTGAGAACAGTGGGAAAAAACGCTGATCAATTAATAAAACAATAGTTCCTACTATAAGTGCCGCAAAAATCCATAACAGTTGCTTTCCATATTTCATACTCATATCTAAGATACTGTTATGTTGCTCATCATATACTGCAGCATAGATATTAATCCATCCGGCAAATATTAATAACAAATATATGAGTATAACAACCCAATCCAATCTGTAAAATATGTTACTCGTTCTCTTCACTATTCAGTTCGCTTATAAAGTCTTTATCTAAAATTCTCTTTTCGAGCCATTTCCTGTTTTCATCAATATCTCTATTAAGATATTTCTCAACCATCAAACTAGCTATTGGTGCAGCCCAACTTGCACCATATCCTGCATTCTCTACTAAAACGGCAATTGCTATTTTAGGGTTATCTTTTGGGGCAAACGATACAAAAACGGAATGATTATCACCATGTGGGTTCTGAGCTGTTCCAGTTTTTCCGCACATATCAACATCCTTTATTCTTGCAATTGTTGCTGTACTTCCACTACCAGGAATACCATTAACTGCTAAATCCATCCCAACAATTACATCATTAAAATAAGATGAATCAATCTTTGTATAGCGTTTCTCTTTAAATCTCTTATCAATGCCGTTCCCGGCAATATCCTTTATAATATGTGGTGTATAGTAATATCCTCTGTTTGCTATAGCTGAAGTCATATTTGCCAATTGCATCGGTGTAACAGATATCTCTCCCTGTCCTATAGAGATAGATATAATTGTGAGCGAACTCCAACCTCCTTTTCTATAAACCCTATTGTATCTTTTTACTGAGGGTAAGATTCCCTTTCTTTCACTCTCTAAATCAGTCTCTAGGTCAACTCCTAACCCAAATGACCTTACATAATCTGCCCATTTGTTAAGACCTTTCTCTACTGATCCAAACTCTGGTTTATCAATTATCTTTCGGAATACATGACAGAAATATGTATTACACGACATCTGTACTGCTTTATCTAAAGCTATTGGCGATACGTGATGATGACAACCAACTGTAACACCTCTGGAATAATATGCTCCGGCACAACTGTATTTATGATATGGTTTTAGTACACCCTCTTGTAAACCTATAAGCCCGGTTATCATTTTAAATGTTGAACCAGGAGGATATGGAGCCATTGTTGCTCTATTATAAAGTGGCTTAAGCGGATCTCTGTCTAATATCGGATATGTTACAGATCTTGAACGCCCAACCATTGTAGATGGCGAATATGATGGTGCTGTTACAGATGCAAGAATTTCACCTGTTGATGGTTCTATTGCAACAATACCACCAATCTTGTTCTTCATAAGAAGTTCTCCATATTTCTGCAACTCTATATCAAGTGTACTTTTAAGATTTCCTCCAATTAGAGGCAGTGTATCAAACTTTCCCTCTTTATATGCACCCATTTTTCTGTTATGCACATCAAACATGTTATACTTAACCCCCTTCTGACCGCGCAAAACTTTCTCATATGTTTTCTCAATGCCACTATACCCAATATAATCGCCAGACCTATAATAAGAATTATTGCTTGCTATTGATTTTGATACCTCACTTACATAACCCAATACATTTGCACCTGCATCATGCGGATATTTTCTCAACGTCCTGGATTGTACATAGAATCCGGGGTATTTATGTAATTTCTCTTGCAAACTTGCATACAAGGTATCAGATATCTGCTTAAGTACTTCTGAACCAATACGTGGTGATCCTGCAGCTTTTGTTAACTTCTTCTTAAGATAACTTACATTAATACCAAGAGTATTACATAAATCTACCGTATCAAACTCCTGAAGTTGCCTCGGCACCACCATTAAATCATATGCTGCCATATTATATACAATAAGATTATTATTCCTATCATATATAAGACCTCGCGCAGGAAAAAGAGTCTCTACACGGGTAGCATTTCTATCTGCAATAAGTTTATACTTATCATCAACAACCTGAATCCAAAAAAGACGTGATATATATATAAGTGCTATAACAATTATTATAGCTCCAATAATATATTTTCTGTCAGAATATTTTTGCACTTACGACTTTATCTTTGATTTATAAAACAGATATTGTGATAACACAATAAGCAACATCGAAAAAGATATACTCATCGAAGCTCTTGTAATAACTGATAGTATATCAGATAACCTGAACATCTCAACAGTAAAAAGAAATATATGATGAGCTGATACAAGTATCAGAGAATAATAGAAGAACCATCTGAACCCATAATAGCTTATTGTTGGTAATGTGTTTGCTGTATATCCTTCGCGAGGCGAAAAATATCTTAATATATATGGTCTTAAAAAGGCCATAAATACCGAAGCCGAAGTATGCATACCTGGTGTCCCGCTAAATAAATCAATGGTAAACCCTAATAAGAAACCTACAACAAGAAGCCATAATCTGCCAATTTCAAATGGCAGAACAAGAATGAACATAACATATAAAAACGGATTTATATAACCATTTATCTGTATGCTATTTAAAAGAAAAACCTGAATAAAACAGAGTAAAACAAAAACTATCAGATATCTTATCAGCTTATTCATTAATCATTATTTTTATTATACTCCCTAACGGATAATTTACAAAAAAACACACTTTATAAACTATCACTATTAGTTATCAAGTAAAAATTTAACTTCTGCCTTATTTATATTCTTAACTATCTCTACATGAAATAGTTGTTTGAAATCTGTGAACAGATCAATATTAACCTTATTAAACATTCCATCTTTTAACTCAAAATCAGATACTGTTCCTATATCTAACCCTTCAGGAAAAATAGATGAATAACCACTTGTTATTATGGTATCACCTTTGTTCAGCTCAACGTGAAATGGAATATCATATAATGAAGCTTGTCTGGGGTTATTACCATCCCAGTACATTGATCCATAATAGTTGTTTTTTTTAATTTTTGCACTAATTCGCAAATCTGTATTTAATAAAGATAATACCCTGCAGTAATTCTCTGTTACACTCTGTACAACACCTACAACATTGTTTCCGGCAACAACTCCCATATCAGGTTTAATACTATCTTTTATACCTACATCAAGAATAATATAGTTGTGTCTGGTATTAACACTATTATACACAACTTTACCCTTCATAAAAACAAAGTCGGTACTATCTGTCTGGTCAACTTTCTCCCAAACCTCATCTAGCTTAGATTTATATTCAAACAACTTATTCTTAAGCGTGGCATTCTGTACTGACAGATCAAGATTCACCTCTTTAAGGTAAACATACTCTTGCCATTCACTCGTTAGAGAGTGTACATACCCCCCAATTTCATTGGCTAAATAGTTATAACTGGTACGATGATAAAAATTATATCGTACCAACATAACTAAAGCCAACACTTCTAAGATTATAAAAAGAAAGAAGTGAAAATATCTTCCAAGAATCTCAAGTAATCTCTTCATTAATATCCTTTACTTAACGCATTAAGAATGGAGGTAACTTATCAACATTCTTAAGAGCAATACCTGTACCTCTTGCTACTGCGTGTAACGGATCTTCTGCAACTCTGAAAGAGATATTTATCTTATCGGTAAGTCTCTTATCAAGACCTCTTAACAAGGCTCCTCCCCCCGCAAGATATATTCCTTTTTCAACAATATCTGCATAAAGTTCCGGTGGTGTTTGCTCTAAAACCTGAAGAACAGCAGTCTCAATCTTAGATATTGATTTATCAAGACAATGTGCTATCTCCTGATATGATATTGGTACCTCAATAGGCAAAGCGGTCATAAGGTTTGGTCCTCTAACTATGTAATCCTGTGGTGGATCTTCAAGATCAGAAAGAGCCGATCCTACAGCAATCTTTACATCCTCTGCTGTACGCTCACCAATTTTAATATTATGCTGATGTCTCATGTATGCCTGAATATCTGCTGTAAATCCATCTCCGGCAACACGAATACTTTTATTTGTTACAATACCACCAAGCGCAATTACAGCAATCTCAGCAGTACCACCTCCTATATCAACAACCATACACCCTTCTGGTGCTTCAACATCAAGGCCTATACCTATTGCCGCAGCCATTGGTTCATATATAAGGTATACATCTCTTCCTCCGGCATGCTCTGATGAGTCACGTACAGCACGTATCTCTACCTCTGTACTACCTGATGGAATACACACAACCATTTTAAGTGAAGGATTAAAAAGACTCGCTTTTGGCTTTATCATCTTAATCATTCCGCGTATCATCTTCTCTGCAGCATCAAAATCGGCTATTACACCGTCTCGCAGCGGACGAATAGTTCTTATACTCTCATGTGTTTTTCCATGCATCTGGCGTGCACGCTCTCCAATGGCAATCAAATTGCCCTTTGCTTTATCTATTGCAACTATTGACGGCTCATCAACTACTATTTTATCATTATGTATAATGATGGTATTTGCGGTTCCGAGATCGATAGCAATTTCTTGTGTAAGCGAAAACAATCCCATATATATTCTCCCTAATGTTTAAAGTGTCTATTTCCTGTTGTAACCATTGCCATTCCATTCTTATCACAAAACTCTATTGAGTCTGAATCGCGAACAGAACCGCCTGGTTGTATTACTGTATCTATCCCTTCAGCATGTGCTATCTCAACACAATCTGCAAATGGAAAAAATGCATCTGATGCCATTACAGCACCATTAAGATCAAAATTAAAGCTCTTTGCTTTATCAATAGCCTGCTTAAGCGCATCAACTCTTGATGTTTGTCCAACACCACTTGCTATTAACTGATTACCTTTTACCAGTACAATTGCATTTGATTTTGAATGCTTAACAAGCTTGTTTGCAAAAAGAAGATCCTCTATCTTATTTTGCTCTGGTTTTATCTCAGTAACAACTTTCAAATCTTCAGGTTTCTCTATAACAGTGTCTTTATCCTGAACAAGTACTCCATTTAGAAGTGATCTGAGCTGAGTTGTACTGTTTGCTTCTACTTTATTAACAAGTATTATTCTGTTCTTCTTTGTCTTAAGAAAATCAAGTGAACCCTCAAGGTATTTTGGAGCAATTATCACCTCAAAGAACAGTTTATTTATCTCTTCTGCAGTATTTTTATCTAAAGGTCTGTTACAAACCAATACTCCACCAAATGCACTTACCGGATCACCCGCAAGAGCATCTTCCCAAGCATCTGTTAAATTACTACGTGTAGCAACACCGCATGCATTATTATGCTTTAATACTGCAAATGTAGGATCACTAAAATCGTTTATTAACGAAATTGCAGCATCTATATCTAGTAAATTATTATATGATATCTCTTTACCATGTAGTTGTTCAAGTATATCGTTCAGATTACCGTAGAAATTTCCTTTTTGATGAGGATTCTCTCCATAACGCAACCTCTTTTTCTCATTATAGCTTACTCTTAATGAGTCTGCATTATCATCGTTATTAAAATAGTTGAAGATAGCAGAATCATAATGCGATGACATTGCAAAAGCCTCTCCTGCATATTTGCGTCTATCAGAAAGCAATGTATTACACTCGTTCTCTTTAAGCAGATTTAAAAGATCAGCATATTGATTACGCGACGATACTATAAGTGTATCTTTAAAGTTCTTTGCCGCAGCTCTTATAAGTGATATACCTCCAATATCTATCTTCTCAATTATATCTTGCTCTACAGCTCCACTGGCTACAGTCTCTTCAAAAGGATAAAGATCTACAACTACAAGATCTATCTCAGGTATCTCATACTGTTCCAGTTGATTCAGATCATCACTATTATCTCTTCGTGCCAGTATACCACCAAACACCTTTGGATGCAAAGTTTTAACTCTACCTCCCAAAATACTCGGGTACGATGTTAAATCCTCAACAGCAACAACATTTATACCTAAACCCTCAATAAACGAACGTGTACCCCCGGTACTAATAATCTGTACGCCTGCTTTATCCAATTCACGAACAATATCCCCAAGATTGTCCTTATAGTATACAGAGATAAGCGCAGACTTAATCTTTTTCAAATCACACATTTAGCAGTAAAGTTAAAGTTTTGACAAATTTATTAAAAATATCATGCATTCAAAGGGATTTAGATATGTTTAAATCTACTTTTTTTCATATTTATTATAACTGTTCTGAGTTGATGTAATCACTGTTTTCTTTCTTATCTAATGTTATTTAAATTATACAGTAGTTAATTTAAGAAATTTGTAATAACAATCATAATTTATCTCATCTTTATACAAAACCAAATGATTTTACCATTAAAAAGCACTGTTTATTAAAATATTGAATCAGCTTTTACAATTGTTCTTAAACCTATCAGGTTTTTTGATGTCAAAAAGAACGAAATTTTATACAATCAATGTATGTTAAAAACAATTAAGCAGCTAAAAGAGAGTTTCGTTTTTGCTATTAACTCAGTTGTAGTAAATAAACTACGTACCATATTATCTTTGTCTGGAATAACCATTGGTATATTCTCTATTATTGCAGTTTTTACTGTTATAGATTCTCTTGAAAATAATATCAGAACAAGTATTGCCTCGCTTGGAGAAAATGTTGTTTATGTACAGAAGTGGCCATGGAGTATGGGTGGCGATTATCCTTGGTGGAAATATATGAAGAGACCTGTTCCTAAGCAGGAAGAGGAGGATTTGCTACGTAAAAAGCTATCATTATCAGATGCTATATCATTTAATGCCGCAACAAACAGGTTAGTAAAACATAAAGATAAATCACTGTCAAGTACATCGGTTTGGGGGGTATCTGGTGAGTATGATAAAATACGATCTTTTGATATTAAAGAGGGCAGATATATATCATTTTTTGAACACCATACTGCTAAAAACGTGGCTGTTATAGGATGGCAAATCGCAAAAGATCTTTTTGGTAGTAAACAACCCGTTGGAAAACATATTAAAATTGGCGGTAGAAAGGTTAAAATAATTGGTGTTTTTGAGAAGGAAGGAGAGTCTAGCATAGGCGATAATAGTATGGATGAACTGATAATTATACCTGTTAATTTTGCAAAAAATCTGTTTGACTTCAGACGTATTGATCCGTGGATAATGGTAAAAGCAAAAGAGGGAGTTAGTTCACAGGATCTTATTGACGAAATTAAAGGTGCAATGCGTTCTATCAGAAGATTAAAACCAAAAGAGGAAGACAACTTTGCTCTTAATCAGATAAGCATACTTTCACAAGGATTAAACAGTATATTTAGTACAATAAATATTGCAGGATGGATTATTGGAGGATTCTCTCTGCTTGTTGGAGGATTTGGTATTGCTAATATTATGTTTGTTTCTGTACGCGAACGTACCAACATTATTGGTGTTCAGAAAGCTTTGGGTGCTAAAAACACCTTTATATTGTCACAGTTTTTATATGAATCTACACTATTGTCGATATTTGGAGGAACATTAGGTTTAATACTAATATTTTTGTTAACAATGCTTGTTGGAGCTGTATCTGATTTTGAGATATCACTAACACTAAAAAATATAGTTGTAGGACTATCAATATCAACTGTTATAGGTGTTATATTCGGTTTCTTTCCTGCATATCAGGCATCAAGACTAAATCCTGTTGAGGCTATAACAGCAAATGTATAGGATATAAAAACCTTAATATATTAAAAAATGATCCATGTTGGTACCAAATCAATATGGATTATTTTTACTACTCAATAGTTATTCTGCTCCTCATCTCAATAGATGTTCTTTTATCGAATACAAAATCAACATATTTAGCTTCTCCGGCATTAAATGATACATTAACATATTTTCTACCACATTCCAGTTTTTTTTTATCATATACCTTTGCTAATAATCTGCCTTTAAAATCTTTTTCTGAGATTATATACAGGGTTAATTTATTACAATTCCCATTGCTATGGCTATTCTCTATATAATATTTACCTGTAGACACTCCTCTATATATTAAATCATCAGATATAACAATACAACAATCTAAAGTCCTCTCAACGCCTTCTGTTACACCTTCAACAAACTCGGTTGCTGTTTTACCAACTATCTCTCCTCCTTTATTCAGTGTCTCCTTTGTTTTACTCTTTATTCTTGAACACGATAATATAATAATTAATACACTTACAATAACAGTTGAATACCATTTCATAATTCTATTTTACACTCCATTTTTATCTGTCAGATTAAACTCGTATAATAATCATTCTTGTGTGCATGAATGACCATTCTAATGCTTTGTTTCATTTAATAATACTTTTTACAACACTCCTCATATCTGGAACTACATCTTGTTTAAACCACTCATTCCGTTTCTGCCATATATTATTCAATGGCGAAGGGTGTGGTAATACAAAGTATTCAGGAAGATACTCATGATAATTTTTCACAGTATCTGTTAATGATAACTTGCTACTACTCTTCAGATAGTAGTTATGTGCATATTTACCAATAAGCATAATTAACCTTATATTCGGCATATTATCAAAAAGTTTTTTATGCCATAGTGGTGCACACTCCTTTCTTGGAGGTAAATCGCCTGACTTTCCTTTACCTGGATAACAGAATCCCATAGGTATTATAGCAAACTTATCTACATCATAAAACTCATCTCTGCTAATATCCATCCAATTTCTTAGGTTATCGCCACTCTTATCGTTCCATGGTATTCCACTATTATGAACTGCTATCCCCGGTGCCTGACCAACAATAACAATTCTGCTATTCATAGATGCTGTAACAATTGGCCGTGCTCCTAATGCAAGATGTTTATCACATACTCTGCATTGCGATATCTCTTTTAATAACGTTTTCATTGCAACATGAATTTAATAAAAACCCTTAACCATTTTTTAGGGAAAAACAGCTAAGGGTTATAACTAAAAACAAAATGAATAATCTATGATAATATCTTTTTTGCTGCAGATGATATTAGTTTACCATCAGCTTTTCCTGAAAGTTGTTTCATTGCAAGTCCCATTAACTTACCAAACTCCGATTGTTGTGTTATACCATTATCTTCAGCTAACTTCTTTATAACCTCAACAACCTCTTCCTCTCTCATCTGAGCAGGAAGGTAAACTTTTATAAACTCAGCCTCTTTACTCTCTTTCTCTGCAAGATCTTCACGCCCCTGCTCTTTGTATATATTGGCAGAATCGGCACGTTGTTTAACTAATCTCTGTAATATCTTTAACTCCGTCTCTTCTGTAATTTCATCGCTACCACCTTTTTCTGTTTTAGCTAACATTATAGCGCTCTTAACTGCTCTTAAAGCTTCTAATCTCTCTTTTTCTTTGGCACGCATTGCTGCCTTTATATCTTCAATTATCTGTTTCTCTAAATTCATATTTCTATAATTATATACAAACAATAATATGTCTTTAACAATTAATCTTCGTCATCATAAAAATCATCATCAGTATCTGATAATGATAAACGCTCAATCTCAACATTGGCATTTTTCTGATGTGCAGAGATATCAATTTTTTTACGTAAAAAGGCTGGTTTCTCTTCAAGATATTCTATCTCTGAGCTCTCAAACATAGATGTATTGTATCCTGTATTTGTTCCTTTACCTTCAATTATATCCTGTACACTCTTATTTATAGGGTCTTGTCCATCTCTTTGTTCAATATGCTGAATTCCTGAGGTAACAACATCATCAGCCGGACTATTAAAATCTATTGTTGTCTGATTTTCATCAGATTCAGTCTTACGTATTCTTGGTTTACGTGCCCAATTTGGCGATTTTCTTTCAGTAATAATATCAAGATCTCGCTCCTCCTCAATCATCTTTATACGCTGTTCCGGAGCACTTTGACGTTGAGTATTATCATAGAATTCCGGAATATTATTTGTTCCAAATCCTGTGGCAATTACAGTTACACGGAGTTCATCCTTAAGAGAGTCATCATAACCATTACCCCATATCAGGTCTGCAGTATTACCAGCACGTGTCTGAACATAGTTATTAAGGTCTGCCATCTCATCCATTGTAAGATCCTCATCGCCCACGGTAATGTTAATAAGTATATTTCTTGCTCCAGAGATATCGTTATTATTAAGCAATGGAGAGTTAAGGGCACTCTGTATAGACTCTATAGCTCTGTTTTCACCTTTAGCTACAGCAGAACCCATTATGGCAACACCAGAATCTCGCATCACTGTCTCTACATCAGCAAAATCAACATTCACATATCCATGAACCGTAATTATCTCGGCAATACTCTTAGCCGCAATTGCCAGTATACTATCAGCATGAGAAAAAGCCTCACGAACACGAAGATTTCCATATACCTCACGTAGCTTCTCATTATTAATAACCAGTAATGAATCTACATGCTCTTCAATCTGTGCAATCCCTTCAAGTGCTTGTTTTATTCGTCTTGGTCCCTCAAAACGAAATGGTATTGTTACAATTCCCACAGTCAGAATATCCATATCTTTTGCTGCCTTAGCAACAATTGGAGCTGCACCTGTTCCTGTTCCGCCACCCATTCCGGCAGTAACAAATACCATTTTAGTATTATTTGCCAGCAGTTTACGAACATCCTCAATATTCTCTATTGCAGCCTCACGACCAACCTCTGGTCGGTTACCAGCTCCACGTCCCTCTGTAAGCGAAGCTCCAAGCTGTATTCTTGTCTGTATTGGGCTATTTAACAATGCCTGCGAATCGGTATTACATACTATAAAATCAACACCTTCTATACCTAGGTGAGCCATATGGTTTACAGCATTACCACCACCACCACCAACGCCAATAACTTTTATGCTTGAAGATGATTCAATGGGTATATCAAAGTTCATTATGTCATCACTTTTGTCGTGTAGTAAGTCATTCATTACAGCTCCTCCAAATTTTTATTCAAACTTTGTGTCTTGCTCGTCAAACAGTCCTCCAAACACATCGCGTATACTTCCAAAAAATTTCTTTACCTTCTTTTTGGGTTGATTCTCTTCATCAACAGATACTGTTTCAGTTTCAAGTTCGTCTTCGGTTAATATCTCTTCATTCTGGTCATTAATATCTTCATCAACAGCATTACGCTGCTTAATATCGTATCCTTTAAGCAATAAGCCAACAGATGTTGCAAACATAGGCTGATTAACCTCCTCAAGTGAGTCTGCTGCAAGGAATTCATTTGGCATTCCTATACGTACATCTAATCCAATATAGTGTCTGACCATCTGAGTAAGATTCTTAAGCATTGCGCCTCCTCCGGTAATAACAACACCTGCTCCTAACTTATTAAGATATCCGCTATTCTGTAATTCAAAATATACTGCATCCAGAATTTCCTCCATACGAGCTTGAATAATAGAAGCTAATGTATTAACATATATTCCTTTCTTATCTCTACCTCGTATCCCTTCAATCTCTACTACAGTATTCTCCTTACTCTTTTGTGGAAGAGCTGATCCGTACTCATGCTTAAGCTGTTGTGCCTGACGTAGTAATATCTGGCATCCCTCTTTTATATCTTTTGTAATAATATCGCCACCAAAAGGAACCACTGCTGTATGTCTTATAATACCATCATAAAATACCGCTATATCTGTTGTACCTCCACCAATATCAACCAGTGCAACGCCTGCCTCCATCTCGTCATCGGTTAATATTGCTCTTGATGATGCCAAAGGTTCCAAAATAAGCTCGTTTACATCAAGTCCTACACGCTCAACGCACCTGTTAATATTACGCACAGATGACTGTTTCCCTACAACAATATGGAAATTTGCTCCAAGTCGTTTCCCTGACATTCCAACAGGGTTTTTAACACTTGTTTCATTATCAACAGAATATACCTGTGGAAGAACATGTATAATCTTCTCACCCGGATCAAGATGTATCTTATACATATCAGATACAAGTCTGTCAATATCATCTTGTGTTATCTCATCATCTTCGCGGTCTATGGTTACATACCCTCTGGTCTGTATGCTTTTAATATGCTGACCTGCTATACCAACATACACATCAGTAATTTTATCACCAACTTGATCCTCAAGTTCAGATACAGTAGTTTTAATTGAGTCAATAACTTCTTGTACATTAACTACAACACCCTTATCAACTCCTTTAGACAATGCTCTTGACATGCCTTTAACATTCAGCCTTCCGCGTTCATTCACCTCACCAACAACTGTAACTATCTTTGTTGTTCCAATATCTATGGCCGCAATATTGCTATTTTTAACTGTCATTACTACTATCTTTTTGTACAAACAACCTGATTGCTATACTTTAAATTTATAGTTCTGTAGTTGTTCCACCCCTTTACTCTAAATCCGTAATCGTATAAAGCCCTAAGCTTCTTAAGTTTATATTTATAACCAGAAATAGCACCCAGCTGAATTATGTGTGCTCCAACACGTGGTATCAGTTCTATATCTCCTCGTTTATCAACATACACCTGCTGAATTTGTGATCTCCAAAAAACATCAGAGTATACAAATTTAGCCATTTTATACATATCTGCCAGCATAGGGTTGTTTCCTACAGAAACATTTTCTTGTCGTAAAGTTAATTTTTTATCATTAATATAACCATTAAAGACAAGAACATGTGACGTATATTTTTTAGACAATGGCATTATGTTACCTTCAATATCAACATAGTAGCTTAATCCTCTATTTGATATCACACGCATTATAGGCTCACGTTGATCCACTGATATATTTAGGGCTCCGTTATCATCTGCATACACCTCAGCATTTCTAACAGCCGATCTACTGTTAATTATCTTCTCCAGTTCATCTGTGTTTATGTTCCATAAAGATTGTCCTAAAAGCTTTATATTCTGCTTTTTTATATGTGTTAGTACATCTTCTTTACTTATAAATATGTTATTAAGGCTATCGTTAATAACAATCTCAACCTTTGCACACTTCATCTGGTTACGTTTGCTGTGAACAAAAGCCGTTGCTATTGTAAAGAACACTATCAGAACAATCCATAAAATTATGCTCTTATACTTACTTTGCATATCAACTCATAGATTATAATGTTTAATTCATATTTTACTTTGTACCTTTTTTTCAATAATCTTTACAAGCCTGTCAATATCTCCTGCTCCAATTGTCAACAGAACATCAAACTCTGTATTATCAACATAGTTTTCTACATCCTCTTTGTTGATAACTTTTGCTGTTTTATTGTTCATTTTATCAATAAGCATTCCTGATGTTACCCCCTCAATTGGTAACTCTCTTGCTGGATAGATATCAAGTAGTGCTACATCATCAAACTTATCTAGCTCAGAAGCAAAATCTTCTGCAAAATCTTGCGTGCGGGTATACAGATGTGGCTGAAAAATAGCTGCAATCTTCTTACCCGGATACAAACTCTTAATTGATCTGAGAGTAAAGGCTATCTCTGTCGGATGATGTGCATAGTCATCTATATATATCAACTTATCTGTCTTTACTCTATAGTCGAATCTACGCTGAACACCGCTATAATCAGGTATTGAATTTACAATCTCACTAGCAGTAACTCCGTAAAGAACCGACATTGCAATTGCCGCAACACTATTCTCAACATTTACAAGTCCGGGAACAAACAACTCTATTCCATCTATCCTTCCTCCTGAATATATAAAATCATAAAGGTAACGCCCTGATTCAAGTCTTATATTCTCTGCATAAAAATCTGCCTTCTCATCAATAGAATAAGTAAACATGTTTACATCGCTATTAACAGATATTTTTGTTTCAAGTCCTCGCTTTATTATCAGGTTCCCGCCAGCCGGTAATTTCTGTGTATACTCATTAAACGACTCTAAAAGAGCATCGTGATTATTATATATATCAAGGTGATCTGCATCCATTGAGGTAATAATGGCAGAATTTGGAGATAATCTTAAGAATGATCTGTCAAACTCGTCAGCCTCTACAACAACAGGAGATCCTGGTCTGTCAACAACCAGATTTGTATTAAAATTCTTTGATATACCTCCTAGAAATGCATTGCATCCAACAGACGATTTATGAAGCAGATATGCCAATAATGTTGTAACAGATGTTTTACCATGTGTTCCGGCAACACCAATAGTATTAAGACTATTTGATATTAATCCTAGCACCTCTGACCTTTTTAGTATCTCAAATTCCGATTTTAGAAAGTAGTTAAGTATAATATTATCAGTTGGTATAGCAGGAGTGTATACTACTAATGTTCTATCTTTAGTAGTATATATATCACTAATTGCACCAACAGAATCTATGTATACAACATCTATCCCCTCGTTAATAAGAGCTTGTGTAACCGGCGATTCTGTTTTATCATAACCGGAAACACTCTTTCCTAAAGTCTTAAAATATCTTGCTATGGCACTCATCCCAATACCACCAATACCTACAAAATATACACTATCTATTACTTCAAGCTTCATATTATATTATTACTCTGTCAATCTCATCAACAATAAGATCGTCTGAATTCTTTATAGCAAGTTTTACGATATTCTCTTTTAATCTTTGGCACTTATCTCTATCATCTAGCAGAGTTATTGCCTCATTTATAAGTTCAATTCTAGCAATACTATCCTCAACCATAACAACAGCTTCTTCATCTACAAGAGCTTGGGCATTCTTTGTTTGATGATCCTCTGCAACATTTTTTGATGGCACCAGAATTGTTGGCTTTCCCACAAGACAAAGCTCTGAAATAGTACCCGCACCAGCGCGTGATATTATTACATCTGCAAGCTGATAAGCAAAATCCATTCTTGAGATAAAATCAACAACCTTTACATTAGGAAACTCTACCAATTGCGACATCTCTTCATAATAGTAGCTTCCTGTTTGCCAGATAATCTGACGTTCAGCACTCTCCGCTATCTTTTTTATACCTTTAATAACACCCTCATTTATAGATCGTGCTCCAAGGCTACCACCCAATACAAGTATTGTCTCTTTACCAGGCATTAACTCAAAATGAACAGCCGCATCTGATGTATTAACAGGGTTAACAATTGTTTCGCGAACCGGATTGCCTGTTAAAACAACCTTTGCTTTGGTAAAGAAGCGATCCATATTCTTATATGCAACACATACCACCTGAGCCTTTTTTGCAAGAAACTTATTTGCAACACCTGCATATGAATTCTGTTCCTGCAAAACAATTGGTACACTAGACCATCCAGCAGCCATTAGTACCGGAAAACTTGCATAACCACCAACACCTATTGCTACATCAGGATTAAATTTCTTGATAATACGTCGTGCCTTAAACAGGCTACGAATTAAGTCTATAAGAACCTTAAAATTTTTTATTGTAATACTACGTTTAAGCCCTGATACCGGTAATCCTATTATCTCATACCCAGCCTGAGGAACACGAACCATTTCCATCTTTGTTTCGGCTCCCACAAATAGTAT
The DNA here is from genome assembly GCA_002454955.1 of Bacteroidales bacterium UBA6680. GTDB lineage: Bacteria > Bacteroidota > Bacteroidia > Bacteroidales > UBA6680 > UBA6680. The sequence continues at coordinate 38,597 of DKJY01000123.1, read as the reverse complement.
TTCACATTTTGGCCATCTGCGTCTGCAAGCATTTGCTATTGATATGGCAGGAAATATATGACCACCAGTTCCTCCTCCACTAATGATTATTCGTTTGCTCATATTTAGTATTTTATTTAATCACCATCTGATGTAACAATCTCTTTCTCTATCTGCTGTTCTTCATTAGCCAGCCTGCTAATATTAAGTATTATACCCATAGCAACACTGGTAAATAGTATCGAGGTTCCCCCCATACTAACCATTGGCAGTGTTTGACCAGTAACGGGAATAAGATTAACCGATACTGCCATATTTACAAATGCCTGAAGAACAAAATTAAGTCCCAGACCAATAGCAAGAAAGGCCTGAAAAGCATATTTACTTTTTCGCACAATCTTACCAATACGATATAGTAGTGCAAGATAGAGCAGTAACAGAAATCCACTTCCTAAAAGCCCATACTCTTCAACAATTGTTGCATATATGAAATCGGAATATGGATGTGGCAGATAGTTACGCTGCACACTATTACCAAGACCTTTACCAACAATACCTCCGGTTGCTACTGCAATCTTTGCCTGCTCTGCCTGATAATTACTCTCTTCGTCACCTTCCCAAAAACTCTCTATACGGTTCTTCCAAACCTGAACTCTTCCGGGAATTCCAGAATACAATACTATCGCAATAAATATTGATAAAGCAACAGCACCGGTAACAACCAAAAAAAGAATATGTCTGAATTTTGCTCTGCCAATAAATATTATCACCACAGATATCAACATTATTAATGCTGCTGTTGAGAAGTTTGCCGGTAATATAAGTCCGGCAACAATAAGTACAGGTATTATAAGCGGTAGAAATCCCTTCTTAAAATCCTTTATTACATCCTGTTTATTAGACAGGGTACGGGCAAGATACATTATCAGAGCCAGTTTTGCCAAATCAGACGTCTGAAACGTAAGCCCAACACCAGGTATACTCAACCACCTAGATGCCTGATTAAGATTAACTCCCATTGCAAGAGTAAGTATAAGCAGAGGTATAGATATAACCAATAATACAACAGAGAATCTGGAATACCAAGAGTAAGGCACCCTATGTATAATCCATATAAAAAATAGCCCTATAAGAATAAACCCGGTATGTTTAATCATATGAAACAGGGTATCACCTCCTTTTGTTTTATAGGCAAGTGCACCTGTTGCACTGTATACCGTTAATACAGAGACAAGAGATAATATAAGAACAATAACCCATATTGCCTTATCTCCTTTTATACTATTTTTAAGAACAGATAACATATTCTATAAAGCTCTTACTGCATTTTTAAATTTAACACCTCTGTCTTCGTAATTATCAAAAAGATCGAAGCTTGCACATGCAGGCGATAACAACACAGTATCTCCTTTTACTGCAATATCATATGATATATTAACAGCCTCCTCTGCCGATCTGCTCTCCTTTATTACAGGAACCATATCTTTAAACGCTTCAATAATCTTTGTATTGTCAGTCCCCATACAAACAATAGCTTTTACCTTCTGCTTTACTAACTCATACAGTTCAGTATAATCGTTTCCTTTATCTATACCTCCAACAATCCAAATCACATTATCTGCCATACTCTCAAGTGCATACCAGGTAGAGTTTATATTTGTTGCTTTTGAGTCGTTAATGTACTTAACTCCTCCAACACTAATAACAGGTTCAAGCCTGTGCTCAACAGCAGTAAATCCCATAAGACTCTCTCTTATAACCTCGTTTCTTATCTTAAGAACATTTGCAGCAATACCTGCTGCAAGAGAGTTGTATCTGTTGTGCTTTCCTTTAAGCGAAAGATCTTTTGCAGGCATTACAAACATGTCTGAACCCGCATTTATTTTTATATCTTCATTCTCAATGCAACCACCTTTATCAACACTCTTTTTTATTGAAAAAGGCAGCTCTTTTGCCTTACATACAATTCGTTCAAGTGTTGATAGTGTAATCTCATCATCAGCACAAAAGATAAAGCACTCCTCCTCTGTCAGGTTTCTTACAATCCTGAATTTAGATTCTGCATACTTATTTATATCATAATCATAACGATCAAGATGATCTGGAGTAATATTAAGTAGTATTGCTATATCAGCCTTAAAATCATACATCCCATCTAACTGAAAACTACTAAGTTCCAATACATAAAAGTCATAATCCTCCGTAGCTACCTGAAAAGCAAAGCTTTTACCAATATTACCAGCCAAACCAACATTAAGTCCGGCATTCTGTAACATAAAATATAACAGAGATGTTGTTGTTGTTTTACCGTTACTTCCAGTAATACAAATCTTTTTTGCATTTGTATATCTGCCTGCAAACTCAATCTCAGAAATAACCGGAATGTTTTTACCCTTTAGTTCTACAATAAGTGGTGCCGTATCTGGTATACCAGGACTTTTAACTATCTCATCGGCAACAAATATCTTACCATGCGTATGCGCTCCCTCTTCGTAACTAATACCATACTGTTCAAGCATGCTCTTATATTTATCAGTTATGCTTCCCATATCTGATACAAACACATCAAAACCTTGTTTTTGTGCAAGTATAGCACTTCCTACTCCACTTTCTCCTGCGCCTAATATTACTAAAGACCTGTTCATCTATCTCTGTTTTTATAAATATCCGGTATCCCGGCTAATCACTTCTTTATCGTGTTTTCAATGTAACAATTGTAAGCACTGCCAGAATAATTCCAACAATCCAAAACCTTGTTACAATCTTTGGTTCAGCAAAACCCTTCTTCTGAAAATGGTGATGTATAGGTGTCATGAGAAATATCCTCTTGCCCTCACCATATTTACGTTTTGTATGTTTAAAATAGCTAACCTGTATCATTACCGACATACTCTCTACTAAGAATATTCCTGCAAGTATTGGTATTAACAGCTCTTTTCTGATAACAATTGCAAATGTTGCTATAATACCTCCTATTGCAAGCGAACCCGTATCGCCCATAAATATCTGTGCCGGAAATGAATTATACCATAAAAATCCAACTGTTGCTCCTATAAATGCTCCCATAAACACAACCAGTTCACCGGAATTTGGTATATACATTATATTCAGGTAATCAGAATAAATAGCATTACCAGAGAGGTACGCAAGTATCCCCAGTGTTACTCCCATAATGGCTGATGTACCTGTTGCCAAACCATCGAGACCATCGGTAAGATTTGCTCCGTTTGATACAGCTGTAATTATAAAAATAACAGCTATTACAAATACAATCCACGCTGCATGACGTGAATACTTACCCATAAATGATACAAGCTGCGAATAATCAAACTCATTGTTCTTAACAAATGGTATTGTTGTTAATGTTGATTTTGCTTCCTTATACTCAAATGTCTTTACTACCGTCTCTCCCTGTGCATTCTCAATTTTAACAGGCTCATCAAGATTATGCTTCTCTAACAGAACCACATTATCGTTAAAATATAGTGTAAGACCAACAATAAGTCCAAGACCAACCTGTCCCATTACCTTAAACTTACCAGCAAGTCCTTTTTTGTCTTTCTTAAAAACCTTAATATAATCGTCTATAAAACCCACTGAACCTAGCCATACTGTTGTTACAAGCATAAGTATAACATACACATTCGAAATATCAGCAAAAAGAAGAACAGGTATTAATATTGAAAAGAGAATAATTACTCCTCCCATTGTTGGTGTTCCTTTTTTCTGATATTGCCCCTCCAGTCCTAAGTCACGAATCTCCTCTCCAATCTGTTTAACCTGCATAAACCTAATTACTCTCTTTCCCCAAATTGTTGTTATAAGAAGAGAAAAGATAACGGCCATTGCCGATCTGAAAGAAAGATACTGGAACACTCCTGCTCCGGGAAAATCAATAGAATTAAGATAATCAAATAGATAATATAACATAATTACATTCCTTTAAAATATTCATTTACCACCTCTTTATCATCAAAGTGTACTCGCTCTCCATTTATCTCCTGATATGTCTCATGCCCTTTTCCGGCAACAAGAACAATATCACCAGGTTTTGCCATAATAAGCGCTGTACGTATTGCCTGCTTTCTGTCTGCAATAACAAGTGCTTTACGCTTCTTCTCAACCGGAACTCCCATAACCATATCGTCTAATATATCGTTTGGATTCTCAAATCGCGGATTATCACTTGTAAGCACAACCATATCGCTCCCTTTAGTTGCAACCGATGCCATTACAGGTCGTTTAGCTTTATCTCTGTTTCCTCCTGCTCCAACAACGGTAATAACCTGACCATTATTCTTAAACTGTTCAATAGTATTAAGCACATTGTCAAGTGCATCAGGCGTATGTGCATAATCTATAATAGCTAATATCCCCTCTTCAGATTTAATTGTTTCAAATCGTCCGTCAACAGATTTAAGCATACTCATCTTTGTCAGGATATCTCTGTCGTCTAAACCAAGCAGTGTTGCCACACCATATATTGCAAGAAGATTGCTCGCATTAAAATGACCAATGAACTGAACCCACATATCGTTGCCATTAACAATAAGTTCCATTCCGTCAAGGTGTGTCTCAAGAACCTTTGCTTTAAAATCGGCAATTGTTTTAATTGCAAAACTCTTTTTATTGGCATCACAGTTCTGCATCATTACACTACCGTTTTTATCATCAGCATTATATAGTGCAAAGGCATCCTTGTCAAGCCCATCAAAAAACATCTTTTTTGCCTTAAGATATTCAGCAAATGTTTTATGATAATCCAGATGATCATGCGAAAGATTTGTAAATACCCCTCCTCTGAACTTTAGTCCTCCAACTCTGTTCTGATGCACAGCATGTGAACTAACCTCCATAAAACAATATCTACAACCTGCCTCAACCATTTTATTCAATAGTTCATTTAATACTATTGGTTCTGGTGTAGTATGCGTTGCTTTAAACTCCTTGTCATCAACATAATTAACAACTGTTGATAACAATCCGGCTTTTTCGCCCATCAGTTTCATTAGTCTATACAATAATGTTGCAATTGTTGTTTTACCATTTGTGCCGGTAATACCAACAAGCTCTAATCTCTCAGAAGGTCTTCCGTAATATTCCGATGCTATTAAAGGCAGAACCTCTGATGTATTCTTAGTTAATATATATGTAACACCCTCTTTTATCTCGCTGGGCATATCTGAACACAATACAGCAACGGCTCCTCTTTCAACGGCAGAGCCGATAAATTTATGTCCATCAGACAGAGTGCCTTTTACAGCAATAAACAGATCTCCGGTTTTCACCTTTCTTGAGTCCTGCTGTATTGCTGATATATTAACATCAACAGCTCCTATAACCTCTGATATTTCTACTACATCAAGTAGTTTCTTTAAATCTGTCTGTATCATTATTCTGTAAAACTCATTCTTAATTCAATAATACTTCCGGGTTTTATAAGTGTTCCGGGCGAAACAGATTGCCACTTCACACTACCTCGTCCTTTAAATCTAACCTTTAATCCGGCATTCTCAAGCAGAAAAAGAGCATCTTTAAGTCCCATCTGAACAACATTAGGCACTACTCCTCTTTTAACCCTCCGTTTTGTAAACGATACACATGTATCTCTACTTGCCGTTGTAACCCAATCTGACGTCTGCTCCCCAGATTTAACACTATAGTTTAATGTACTAAACAACTCTTCAAGTTCTGATCTCAATCCGTTTTTTGAATACGGAACATCTTTAATTTTTCTTACTGCAGCCAATCTGTTTACAGGTCCATGAAAATCAATATTTGATGAGTATACCTTATCTGCAATATCTTTAAATATAGGTCCGGCTACCAGGTTTCCATAATAAACACTGTTAGACGGGGAGTTTACTACAACAATACAAGAGTACTTCGGATTCTCTGCCGGGAAATACCCTGCAAATGATGCCTGATAACTCATCTTCCCTCTCTTACCATAACCAGAAGAGCCCTTTGCAATCTGCGAGGTTCCCGTTTTTCCTGCAATCTTATAGTTACTATTCTTTAGGTTACGCGCAGTACCATTCTCAACAACACCCTCAAGCATTAAACGCACTTTGTCCAGAGTCTCTTTTGAACATATTGCCGGATTTATTATATGAGGAGAAAAGCTTTTTTGTAAAGTCCCATGATACATAAGCCCTTTTACAAATCTTGGTTTAACCATAACACCATTATTTGCAATAGCATTATACAGGGTAAGTATCTGCAAAGGAGTAAGCTGTACTTCATATCCTATTGACATCCATGGTAGCGAAAGTCCTGACCATGTTGATGATCCCGGATAATGTATTGATGGCTTTCCTTCACCTTTAATCTCAATCCCCAATGGTTTATCAAGCCCCATATCATAAAGCTTATCAACAAAATCACGGGGTCTGTTCTTATAGTTCTCAAATATTATCTTTGCAATACCTACATTAGATGAGTACTCAAATACCTGCTTTACCGATATTGTTCCGTACCCTCCCTCTTTAGAGTCTTTAAGTTTTGAATCATAAAACTTCACTACTCCATTTCCGGTTTTAATTGAGTCGTCAAGATCAACAACGTTATCCTCAAGTGCAACAATCATTGATGCAAGTTTAAATGTACTACCAGGCTCAGTACTCTCCCCAACCGCATAGTTATACGATTCGCGATAGTTATTATCTGATGTACGCTTCAAATTTGCTATAGCCTTTATATTTCCGGTTTTAACCTCCATTAATATAACTGATCCATGTTGTGCTCCATGCTTTTGTAACTGTTCATAGAGTGCTGCCTGAGCTACATCCTGCAACTCAACATCAATTGTTGTTAAAACATCAAGACCATCTCTTGGCTCAACCTGTTCACCATTTTTAATTGGCCTCCAGGCACCATTTGCCATACGTTGTTTTATAACTATTCCCTCAACTCCTTTTAACTCTTTCTCATACGCTCCCTCTAATCCTACAACATTTCCTGACTCATTCAGGTCACCAATTGTACGTGCTGCAAGAAGGTCATATGGTTTTATTCTTCTGTTACTCTGTTCAACAATCAATCCTCCTATATACATTCCCTTCCTAAAAACAGGAAATGTTTTAACCTCTTTCAGTTCTTGATATGAAACTCTTCTCTTAAGCAGATAATATCTTAGTCCACGTTTATATCCACTTACAAGATCCTCTTGGTACTCCTCTTTTGTTTTATCCTTAAACAAATCCGACAAACATAATGCAAGAGAGTCAACTCCATCATAAAAGATATCCTCGGTAAGACCATCGGTTTTAAAATCTACCCTTAGTGTATAATAAGGTACCGATGATGCCAGTATACGCCCATCATCTGCACATATATCACCTCTGTTTGGTTCTATAGTTATGTTACGCGTAGCATTTGCTTTAGCTTTTTCACGCCACATGTGTCCTTGAAAAAACTGCAACTGAACAATACGTCCAATTATTAAGAAGCCTATGATTACCATAAAAACATAGACAACAGCAACACGCCACATTATATCTCTCTTAATCTGCATCCTCTCTCTTTACACTAATAACAACAGGAGGTTCCACCGGAGCCTCTAAATTAAGATCATATTTCTCTAACAGCTTCTTTACCTCGCTCTGCTTACTTATTCTCATAAGCTCCGCAGTGGTTGAAATAGCCTCTGATCTTAGCTCTTTTATCTCTTTCTGTAATTTTATTGTTTCACGTATTGTTCGTTCAGAAGCATTTCTGTTACTAATGTACAGCATACCCAGAAAACCCAAAAACAATACAAATGGTATCTGCTTAACAACCTTTTGATGTGTTAAAAATGATCCGTCTATTATGGGTAAAAGGTATTTTGAGCCAGATTTCTTACTCTTAGATTTCGGCTCTTCTACAAACTCCTTTATTTTAGCACTCTTCTTACTCATAATCTTCTCTTAAACCAGCAATTCTAAGCTTTGCACTCCTTGAACGACTATTCTCTTCCTGCTCTTTTTCAGATGGCAATATAACCTTTCTGTTAATCAGCACAAAAGGAGTTTGTCTGTTTCCATACAAATCAACACTTTGTTTGCCACTTATATTGCCCGTCTTAAAGAAATTTTTCACCATTCTATCTTCAAGCGAGTGATAAGTAATTACCGCTACTCTTCCGTTTTTCTTAAGCACTTTTGGTACCTGATTAAGCATCTCATTAAGTGCATCCATCTCTCCGTTTACCTCAATGCGTAATGCCTGAAATGCTTGTGCCAAGAATTTACTCTCCCTGTTACGGGGTGCATATCTTTTAAGCACATCCTGCAAATCACCGGTTGTTTCAAACAGTTTCTCTTCTCTCAGATTAACTATATCCTTTGCTATCTTTCTGGAAGCCTTTATCTCCCCATATATAAAAAGCAAACGAGCAATATCCTCCTCGTTATAGGTGTTAAGTATATCCGCCGCTGTTGTAGATGCACGCTGATTCATTCTCATATCAAGCGGAGCATCAAACCTAAAAGAGAATCCTCTCTCTGCTGTATCAAAATGGTGCGACGATACTCCCAGATCAGCAAGTATCCCGTCAACCTTTTCGTAACCATTATACTTAAGGAAATTCCTTAAGAATCTGAAATTATGCGGCACAAATATAAACCTTTCGTCATCAGGCATATTTGCAGCAGCATCTGCATCCTGATCAAACGATATTAGTTTTCCTGTAGTAAGATGTTTCAATATCTCTTTACTATGTCCGCCTCCACCAAAAGTAAGGTCTACATAAATACCATCGGGGTTAATATTTAAACCCTCTATACACTCATTCAGTAAAACTGGTATATGATAATCCATAACAATTATTATTCTGTCCCACCTAATATCGACGAAGCAAGATCTTCAAACTCTTGTTCACCGCAACTTCCATTCTCATATGTATCTTCAGACCAAACCTCTATTTTATCATCAACGCCAATAAGTACAATACTCTTCTCTATACCAACCTGCTCTAACAACCTTTTTGGTAAAAGAATTCTGCCATTACCATCAATTGTAATTTCTGATGCACTTCGGTAAAATGTTCTTAAAAAGCGTGCATGATCCTTATTGTAAGGATTAATCTTTTCTCTGATAGTCTCAACCTGTCTGTTCCACTCTTTTTCAGAATAAATTACAAGACAATTCTCGTAAATATCTCTCTTAACAACAAGTCTTGTATCCTCTGTTGAAAGATGTTTACGAAACCCTGCAGGAAGTATAAACCTCCCTTTCTGATCAAGCTTACAAATATAATCTCCTATAAACGACATATTTATACTATCACTATTCTAACAGGTAAAATTACAAATTTTTAACCCACTATCAACCACAATAAACCACTTTTTACCACTATGTTGATAACTTGCTATATAGCAGCATACTGAAATAGGTCTAAAACCCGCTTGATACTTTTAACACAGCAAACGCATTGTATGATTTATTTTTTTATACTTTTGGAAGAAATTAAGTTATCAACAATTATGACAAAAGCGAGTCAGGAAAAATTTATTGACATAAAAAGCGTAATCAAGAAGAAGAATAAAACCTTAGCTGCGCTAATTCCTAACTTCATAATTAAATATCTTAAAAGAGTTATTCATGAAGACGGAATAAACGATGTAATTTCCAGAACAAAGCATTTGCAGGGACTTAGTTTTGTTAAAGCTGTACTAAAAGAGTTTAAAGCTAAGTACGAAGTAATTGGCGAGGAGAATATTCCTAAAGAGGGACGATACATTTTTGTTGCCAATCATCCTTTAGGTGGGCTTGATGGAATTGTTTTTACTGATGCTATTGCTAAACACCACAAGAATGTAAAGTTCATTGTTAATGATATTCTTCTTAACATCACTAACTTTGAAGATGTATTTGTTCCGGTTAACAAACATGGTAAGCAATCGCTTGAGTATGTAAAGAATATTGAGAGGTTGTTTGCATCTGACGATCAGGTTTTGTTTTTTCCGGCAGGTTTATGCTCAAGAAAAGTGAAGGGAGAGATTATTGATCTGGAGTGGAAAAAGACATTTATATTAAAGGCTATAAAACATAAGCGAGATATTGTTCCTGTATATTTTGAGGGAAAGAATTCTAAATTCTTCTATAACCTAGCACGGTTTAGAAAAGCACTTAGGATAAAAGCGAATATTGAGATGATGTTTTTGCCTGATGAAATGTTTAAACAGAAGGGTAAAAACATAAGGGTACATATTGGAAAACCAATATCTTATCAGAGTTTCACAAAAGAGAAGAGCGCTTTGGAGTGGGCTAAAGAGGTAAAGGATACAGTATACAACATTCCTGAAAATAAAAAATGAAACAATATTCATAATTATACAAACCGATAGTGTGAATGCACGTATAATATGCATCATTAATCGTTTTAAATTAAAATTATTATAACTTTGCAGTTCTATTTTGATCTGAAAATATATGAAAGAAATAATACCTGAAGTTGATACTGCCCTGATTCAAGCAGAATTAACAGAGGACAAGTTTGTTAGATACACCAACTTTGGTAATAATGAGCTATACATAATAACACACCATGATTCTCCAAATATTATGAAGGAGATTGGTCGTTTGCGTGAGATTACTTTTCGTGCAGCCGGTGGTGGTACGGGTAAAGAGATCGATATTGACAAATATGATACAATGGAAAACCCATATAAACAACTCATTGTATGGGATCCGGAAAGATGCCTTATCTTGGGTGGATACAGATATCATATTTGCAAAACCGATAGAGGGATAGATTTTAACCTTGCAACATCAAGACTTTTTGAATTCTCAAATGAATTTAAAACAGATTACCTTCCGCATATGATTGAACTAGGCAGATCATTTGTTCAGCCAGAGTTTCAATCTACAAAAGAGGGGCGTAAAGCAATGTTTGCTCTTGATAATCTTTGGGATGGTCTGGGTGCACTTATAGTACTGTATCCTAATATGAAATATTTCTTTGGTAAAGTCACTATGTATCAAGAATATGAAGACTCAGCAAGAGATATGCTTCTATACTTTATGAGGAAATATTTTAGCGATAAAGATAAGCTTGTTACTCCTATTGATCCTATTATTCAAGAGATAAACAATGAGTTTTTTGATAATGTTTTTGATGGCGGATCGTATGAAGAGGATTATAAAATTCTGAATAAAAAAGTACGTGAACTTGGAGTAAATATTCCTCCGCTTATTAATGCGTATATGAACCTTTCTCCATCAATGAGAGTATTTGGAACTGTTCTGAATCCATATTTTGGAGATGTTGAAGAGACTGCAATAATGGTTAAGATTGGTGATGTGTATCCTAAGAAAAAAGAGAGACACATTAATACATACCATGAACAAAACAAAAAACAGGATAAATAATCCTGTTTTCAATTTATGATATTTTTACAGGGATTGTTAAAACAATCCCTGTTTTATTTTATACTAATAAGCTCGCTTATTCTTACCCTCAATATAGTTTATAAACGATGTATTAACAACCTTATTACCTCCCGGTGTTGGATAATCTCCGGTGAAGTACCAGTCGCCAAGATCATTTGGACACGCCTCATGTAGCCCCTCAATTGATTGAAATATAATCTCAACTTCAGCACCAAGCCCTATTGGTTTAAGCAACTGAGCAATCTTATTTGACACCTGCTCTGCTGTAAACGGACGATATATCTCCTTAACATAGTTAACAACCTCCTCTTTTGGTATATTCTCCTGCGATTTAGCCATCTTATAAACCTCATCTATAACATGATCTTTTCCTGTCTCTTTAAGCAATTCTATCGCAGCTCTGAACGCCACAAAATCGCCAAGTTTTGCCATATCAATACCATAACAATCAGGGTATCTTATCTGAGGCGATGATGAAACTATAACAATCTTCTTTGGATTTAATCTGTCCAGAATACGAAGTATACTCTGCTTAAGTGTTGTTCCCCTAACAATTGAGTCATCAATAATTACAAGGTTATCAACACCGGCATTAATAGAGTCATAAGTAATATCATAAACATGTCCAACAAGATCATCACGTCCTTTATCCTCAGATATAAATGTTCTCAGCTTTATATCTTTTATCGCTATCTTCTCAACCCTAGGACGTACCTTAAACACCTTCTCTATAAACTCAGTATCAACATTATCTGCCTCTAGAATTGTCTTCTTCTTCCACTCATCAATATAGTTCTCTACCCCCTGAACCATTCCGTAGAATGCCGTTTCAGCTGTATTCGGGATAAATGAGAATACTGTATTCTCAAGATCGTAGTTAATAGACTTAAGTATCTTTGGAGTAAGCAGATCACCTAGCTTTTTTCGCTCTTTATATATATCCTTATCACTACCACGCGAGAAATATATTCTCTCAAACGAACATGACTTTCGCTGCTGCGGAACCCTTACAAACTCCTCTGAGATATCACCATTTCGTCTGACAACAAGTGCTGAGCCTGGCTTAACCTCTTTTATCTTATCGGATTCAATATTAAGAACTGTCTGTATTACAGGACGCTCAGATGCAACAACAACAATCTCATCATCGGCATAGTAGAACGCCGGACGTATTCCCCAAGGATCGCGTGTAACAAATGCATCTCCATGGCCTATTAAACCACCCATTGCATATCCACCGTCCCAATCTTTTGAGGCCTCCTGAAGTATCTTGTTAATATCTATCTTCTCTGCAATAAGTGCCGATATCTCTTTATTAGAATATCCCTCATTCTTAAACTTACGGAACAACATCTGATTCTCCTCGTCAAGATGAAAACCAACCTTTTCAAGAACGGTAATTGTATCTGAATAGCCTTTTGGATGCTGCCCATACTCAATAAGCGATCTGAAAAGCTCATCAACATTTGTCATGTTAAAATTACCAGCAAGCATAAGACTTCTTGATTTCCAATTACTCTCACGCATTACAGGATGTACAAACTCTATGTTGTTATTTCCGAACGTTCCATATCTAAGGTGCCCAAGATATAACTCTCCTGCAGCAGGAATATTCTCTTTTGCCCAATCAACATCTTTTATGAGCTCAGCATTTGACTCAGATAATATTGGCTTATAAACCTCATCAAACACCTCTTTAATAGGAGAGCCTCCGTTAGCTCTGAATCTGTGAAGATATTTATCTCCCGGATCAACATCAAACTTAACAGTTGCAATACCTGCACCATCCTGTCCTCGGTTGTGTTGTTTCTCCATTAAAAGATATAGTTTCTGCAAACCATACATCCAGGTACCATATTTCTCATGATAGTACTCTAATGGTTTTAGCAATCGTATCATTGCTATTCCACACTCATGTTTAATTGCGTCGCTCATTGCTTATACTATATTAAATTGTTCTTTCGTTCAATAACTCTATTTGCTGCCTGATAAATATGATCAGCTTTCATTCTGTATTTATGCATCAACTCCTCCGGTTTTCCAGACTCGCCAAAACTATCATTCATACCAATCATCTCCACCGGAACCGGAACTGTACCACACAATACCTCTGTAACCGCACCTCCTAAACCTCCAATAATCTGATGCTCTTCAGCTGTTACAATGGCTCCCGTATCCTTTGCTGCCTCAACAATAATATCCCTGTCAATGGGTTTTATTGTATGAATATTTATCAATCTACAACTTATTCCTGCATTTGTCAACATTTTTGATGCAATAATTGCTTCCCATACCATATGTCCGGTTGCAATAATTGTTACATCAGTACCATTAACAAGCAGTTGACCCTTGCCCACCTCAAAAGGCATATTATCTGGTATAAAATCAGGTACCGACTCTCGTCCAAACCTTATATAACAAGGACCGGATACTTGCTCAACCGACGCTATTGTTGCCTGATAAGTTTGTGTATAATCACATGGTGAGAGCACAGTCATGTTTGGTAATACTCTCATTATTGCAATATCTTCTAGTGCCTGATGTGTAGCACCATCCGGACCAACAGATATACCCGCATGTGCCCCTCCTATTTTAACAGGAACATTATTATAGCACACAGATATTCTTATCTGATCTGTTGTACGCAATGCGGCAAACACACCATAGGTAGAGAAGAATGGTATGTTACCATCCAGAGCCATTCCGGCTGCAACACCAACAATATTCTGCTCTGCAATCCCCATAGATAAAAATCTCTCCGGAAACTGTTTTGCAAATTCATCTAACGAGACCGACGATGTAATATCAGCCCCCAATGCATATACATTATTATATCTTCTTCCTAACTCAACAAGAGCATCGCCAAAACCCAATCTGGTAGGCATATGTTGTTTTATATTAAAGCTCATTATAGCCTCCTGTAATCTCTCTGATAAAATGTTCTGCCTGATTCTGATCCGGCGCTTTACCATGCCAGCCATTATCATTCTCTATCTCTGGTACTCCACACCCCATCTTTGTATTTGCCAATATAACTGTTGGTTTACCTTCTGACATTAATGCCTCATCAAATACAGAACACAACTCATCTATATCATTCCCATTGCACAACAATGTGTTCCAACCAAAACTGCGCCATTTATCGGCTAATGGTTCAAGAGCCATAACATCCTCTGTTGTACCATCTATCTGCACAAAGTTTCTATCAACAACAGCTATCAGGTTATCCAATTTATAGTGCGATGCACTCATTGCAGCTTCCCAAACAGAGCCCTCCTGAAGCTCTCCATCGCCAAGAATAGTAAACACTCTGTTTTTTCGTTTGCTGAATTTTGCCGATATAGCCATACCTACAGCAACAGATAATCCCTGTCCTAACGATCCTGCTGAGAGCTCTAAACCAGGTAATCCATGATCTACTCCGGGATGACCCTGCAAACGCGACCCAAGTTTCCTTAATGTTAATAACTCCTCAACAGGAAAATATCCGGCATGTGCAAGCGTTGTGTAAAGAACCGGTGCCACATGCCCTATTGATAGTATTAATCTGTCTCTATCAACCCATTTAGGATCATCAGGTTTATGATTCATAACCCTAAAATATAGAACAGAAAAAACGTCGGCTAATCCAAGGGAACCTCCTAGGTGCCCTGAACCAGCCGACGCTAAACTCTTTATTATATCTATACGTATATTCTTTGCTCTGTCTTTCAGATGTCGGGAGTCGGTTAATCTACATCTATCTTGTTGACTCATAGCTTTGGAAATCTGATATTATCCGGTTTTAGAAATGCATTTGGATAGTACTCCTGAATAAGTTTAAGATCCCTTATAGCATCATCCTTGGTTCTGTAGTCGCCAACATAAACATTCCAGTTTGGCATATTTGGCACCACATATACCGGGATATCAGGAAACAGCCCTTCAAAAACAAGCTTATTATTATAAGCCATCTCTTTTGCACCCTGCGAGTTATTAGAGAAAATCCGGACCCTGTAACCTTTAATCTTCAGATATCTGGAATCATACTTTATACTCTTCTGCAATAACTTACCTATCCTATTATCCTGAATTACCTTTACATTTCCACTTCCAGGTTCATTATTAATGTACTCTATAATATCTTCAATTCTGTTTATAGCAGTATCTTGCTGAGCTTTTGCCACAGACATACTGCAGAGATAAACAGTAATTGTAATTATTAATATCTTAATAGTTTTCATAGTTTAGATCTTCTTTTTCATTTTACCATATGGTACTCACAAACCTGTTGTCTACTCCATATAGTGCTGTTCAGTTTTATTGAAATCACAATATACTCAACTGATCTTAATTTACAAAAAGCATACCCAACTTGGTAAGACTCATTAAAATCGGTACAAACTTACTAAATTAACTGCTTATTTAATCGGTTTCTAATTGTTTTTTATTAGTTAAAAGTAACTGATCCAGATTAATAATCTGTTGTAATCCTTAATTTGCTATTATCCTATAAACTACAACGATAAATAAAAAATCCTTTTGCATAAACTAATAGTTTATCACAAAAGGATCTTAATTGTACAAAACTTGTTGTTCAGATTATATTCTAATAATTTATGTTAATTATAACACTCAACACAATTTCCTGATTTAGCATCGGTCATTCGGAACGGAAAATCCATGTTTAAACTTATTATATCAGCAAACTGACTTAATGAATAGTTCTTAAACACATACTTCTTTCTGAATATTCCACGTTTAAATACCACATAACCACTCAACGAAAATCTATCAGTACCCTTTTTAAGAGCTATCAGACTTTTTATTACACGCCATACGTTGCCCTCAGTATCCAGAACACCCGATGTTGATATAATCTCTGAGCTTCCGTTCTCAACAAAGAATGGTTCCTCAATAACAAAGTTCCCTAATAGTGTAGAATCTATAAATATCTGTGCCGATGCACTCTTAACCATAAATTTAGGGTTCGGATTATCTACATTAAACTCAAAATCCATCTTTACCTTTCCCTCTCCCATATAACTGAACTCGGTTTTATCAATACTATTAAGTTTTACCTCTTTATACTTAACACATGAAAATAGTCCGATAACCACTGTTAATAACGCCAAAAGTTTAATTGCCTTCATACATAATAGTTTTAAATATTATCACTCTCAGAGCTCCAGCCCAGCGATCTGCCCACAGCTCTTTTCCATCCCTTATATAATCTCTCTCTATCTTTATTATCTATTTTAGACACAAATACCCTGTCGGTATTCTGCCCCTGCTCAATCTGTTTTATACTCCAGAACTCTGCTTTTAATGCTGCAAGCATTGCCGCGCCCATAGCTGTAGCCTCTATATTTAACGATCTCACAACATTCAGATCTAATATATCTGCCTGAAACTGCATAAGATAATTATTAACAGAAGCTCCTCCGTCAACGCTGAACTCATCAATATCTATACCAGACTCCTCAACCATCATATCAAGCAGATCTCTTGTTTGATACGCTAATGAATCAAGTGTTGCTCTCACAATATGTTTACCTGTAACATCCTGCGTAAGTCCAATAATTGTGCCACGTGCATACATATCCCAATATGGTGCACCAAGTCCTGAGAATGCAGGAACCACATACAGCTCATCTGATGGAACAATCTCTCTTGCTATAGCCTCAGTTTCCGATGCCGAATCAATAATTCCCAATCCGTCTCGTAACCATTTTATTGCAGCACCTGCTATAAATACACTTCCCTCAACAGCATATGTTATCTCTCCGTTAATACCCCATGCAATGGTTGTAATAAGTCCTCTGTCTGATTTTACAATATGATCTCCGGTATTCATTAACATAAAACAACCTGTTCCGTATGTATTCTTTACCATACCGGGTTTAAAACAAGTTTGCCCGAATAGAGCAGCCTGCTGATCTCCAGCTATACCAAATACTGGCACCTCTGTATTATCAAATATTTTATTGCTTACAACACCAAAATTGTCTGATGAATTTTTTACCTCAGGCAACATACACTCTGGTATATCAAAAAGCGAAAGAAGTTTTTCTGACCAACAGCAGTTCTCAATATCAAATAACATTGTTCTTGATGCATTTGAATAGTCTGTTGCATGTTGTTTACCATCAGTAAGATTCCACAGTAGCCATGTATCAATAGTACCAAGTATCAGATCGCCCTGCTCTGCTCTTGCCCTTACCCCCTCAACATTATTTAATATCCAATTAATCTTTGATGCCGAAAAATATGCATCAATAACCAATCCCGTGGTACTCTTTATATAATCTGAGTACCCCTGCTTTTTTAGATTATTACAGAATTTTGCTGTACGTCTGTCTTGCCATACAATTGCATTATAAACAGGTTTACCTGTATGTTTATCCCATACAACAACCGTCTCCCGCTGATTTGTTATTCCAATGCCGGCAATCTGTTTTGGATGTACATTATGCTTAAGCAATAGTTTACGCACAACACCTATCTGGGTATTCCAAATCTCATCCGGATCATGCTCTACCCATCCCGACTCAGGATAGTACTGCGAGAACTCCTTCTGCTCAAGTCCCGCAACCCTTGCCGATTTATCAAATAAAACAGCTCGTGAACTACTTGTTCCCTGATCTAATGCAAGAATATATTGCCTGCTCATACCTTGTTTAATAAATGGTTGAATCAATATTTATTAATGTTGCAATATATATTTAGTTGATTGTTTTAACAAAACAATTTACCACATATAAAAGTGATCTATACTAAAATCGTTTTCCAATCAATGCAATTTAATGTTATAGCGATGCAAATATACAACTGTCACGCTGTTGCAATTACTATTTGCTATTAGCAAAAGGTAATCAACATGAGTTATATGTAAACTGTTTCCTAAAATGCTGAAATATATAAATGAAACTTATATTTTTGTATCAAAATTTGAAAACGACATGAGCAATATATTAAACAACAATAATACTCCTCCTATACATACTAATAATTTGCATCCTGTTTTAGATGGCGAGAAACCTCAGTTATATATCGAGACTTACGGTTGCCAGATGAATGTTAACGACTCTGAGGTTGTTATCAGGTTAATGCAAGAGAACGGATACTCATACACTGAGGATATAAGCAGTGCTGATGTTATTCTTGTAAACACATGTTCTATTCGCGATAATGCCGAACAGAGAGTATGGGGACGTCTTGAGCAATTTAAACAGCTTAAAAAGAAGAGGAACGATCTGCTTGTTGGTATTATAGGATGTATGGCAGAACGCCTTAAAGAGAAACTTCTTGAAGAGAGTAAACTTGTTGATATTGTAATTGGTCCGGATGCATACCGCGATCTTCCTAAACTTGTTATGGAGGCTAAGGGCGGACAGCAGGGTATTAATGTAATGCTATCCAGAGAGGAGACATATGCAGAGATAAGCCCGGTACGTCTTGACAAGAACGGTGTATCAGCATTTGTATCTATAATGCGCGGATGTAACAATATGTGTTCATATTGTGTGGTTCCTTATACAAGAGGTGGCGAGCGTAGCCGCGATCCTGAGAGTATTCTTAACGAGGTACAGGAACTTATTAACAATGGATATAAAGAGGTAACTCTTTTAGGACAGAATGTAGATTCATACGACTGGATTGATCCTAATAACGAAAAAAATAAAATATCATTTGCCAGCCTGCTTGAACGTGTTGCTCAGCTCGACAGAAAGATGAGGGTACGTTTTGCTACATCGCACCCAAAGGATATGAGCGATGAGGTTCTGCATATAATGGCCATGTACAGCAACATATGTAATAGTATCCATCTGCCGGCACAATCAGGTAGTTCACGTATGCTTAAACTTATGAACCGTGGTTACGACAGAGATTGGTATATGGGACGTATTGAGGCAATAAAGAGAATCCTTCCGGACTGTGCAATATCTACTGATATTATAGCAGGATTCTGTAGCGAGACAGAGGAGGATCATAAAGAGACACTGTTGTTAATGCAAGAGGTTGGTTTTGATTATGCTTTTATGTTTAAATACTCTGAAAGACCTAATACAAAAGCTGCTCGTAAGTTCGAAGATGATGTTGACGATAAAGAGAAGACTAAACGTTTAAATGAGATTATTGAACTTCAGGGAGAACTGTCTCTTGAGAGCAAAGCAAAGGATATTGGAAATATCTATGAGGTTCTTATCGAAGGTGTATCTAAAAGATCTGATAAAGATCTGTTTGGTCGTACATCGCAAAATAAGGTTGTTGTATTCCCTCGCAAACACTATAAGATTGGAGACTATGTTTATGTAAAAATAAATAAACACACCTCAGCAACACTTATTGGTGAGATTGAAGATTAATATCTGTTACACTATAATATAATGAATAAAGACCGGCTGATAGCCGGTCTTTTCTGCTTTTATCATTTCAGAAAAGAGATGGCATTTACTAAATTGCAAACACCATCTCTGATTAAATACTAGTTTCCCGGAACATTTATAAAAACTATCTCTTCACCACTCTTATTATATAGTAGTTATTCTCTGATCTTATCTTTATAAAATAGACCCCTCTGTTCAGATTACTTATATCTACAGATTTATTATATCCATTTACATTTATACTTCGCAATACACGAGACTCTAAATTAAGTATCTCTATCCTAGAGATATATTTCTCGCTATCTATATTCAGAATATCAGCCACTGGATTTGGATATATTTTTATCCCAACATCTTCGGCACTGCTAATATCAGATATTGAGAATACTGTAAGTGCCTGATTAACATCTTCGGCAGAATTATAATTATTATTACCAGGTTGTGATGCTGTAATATTTGTAATACCTGCTCCAACTATAGTTACTGTTTTTCCTGATACTGTTGCCACCTTTTCATCTGAACTGGTATATGATATATCCAAGCCAGAATCTGTTGTTGCCAGCAGATCAAAAGGCTTATCATCTATTGACTTTGCTCCCAAAATATCAAATGTAATTATCTGGTTAGCCTTATTTACAGTTAGTACCTGTTCTGTTGATGCAGCTTCATACTCTGCATTACCATTTTGTTTAGCTGTAATAACCGTTTTACCAACTCCTACAACAGTTACCCTGTTTCCTGAAATAGTAACAACATCATTATCTGAACTGGTAAATTCAACAGGTAAACCAGAGCTTGATGTTGCGTTAAGATCAAATGCTACAGCACCATATGTAACCTCTGCCGACAGAATAAAGGTTATTTTTTGTGTATCTTTGGTTATAACCAGCTCCTGCGTAACCTCTGTTGCTGCATTATAACTATCGTTACCAAGCTGCTTTGCCGTAATAATTGTTTTTCCTATACCAACTATTGTTACTGTATTACCCGATATTGTTGCAACATCTGTATTAGAACTTGTATACTCTATTGCCAGACCTGAACTTGATACAGCATCAAGTGTAAATGTTTTTTCTGTTATAGCCTTTAAGTTTATCTTATTAAAGGTTATTGTCTGATTTAATTTATACTTAAAACCATAAACAAATACTTTACCATTTGCACAATTAAAGGCAGGTGCTCCTACCAACAAATTAAGAAAACCGTCTCCATTTATATCACCTCCAGCGTCCATACTATAACCTAGTTCCAAATCATTCTCATCTACAACAATATCAACATCTGCTATAGCATCCATATTCTCTGCTCCGTAATATATAGAAGCTAACCCTCTAGTATCTGGGGTTCTTGGTGTACCAATAACAATATCGTCATAACCATCGCTATTAATATCACCAAGTGCTGATTTTGCATATCCGGTATTACCACTATCATATACTCCATCTATTGTAACATCTGCAACATTATCGGATGTTTTTCCTCCATAATAGATATAAACACTACCTTTATAACTGCTTTTACGACCTATTTCACTAACCATTACATCATCATAACCATCGCCATTTACATCGCCTGCAGATGATACTTTAATTGAAGAAGAAGAATCAGTTCCTGAATAGGTAACATCAGGTACATCATCTACTGTTTCTCCTCCATAAAAAACGTATGTTTTCCCATTATTATTTGCCAAGATTGCTCCAACAAGTATATCATCATAACCATCGCCATTTACATCACCTGCTGCTGAAACAGAGTTGCCAAAACGATCGTTTTGGTTTTCGCCTCCTAATATTACAGTGGTAAGGTTATCAACATCATCTCCTCCTAAATAGAGATATGCTTTTCCTACAAAATTGATATTACCTGAGCCTCCTTTAGCGTGTGGAGCTCCAATTATAAAGTCGTCATAACCATCATTATTAACATCTCCTGCATCTGAAACAGATTTACCAAAACTATCATGAGACATTTCTCCTTCAAACTTTACAATAGTCATATTATCTAAATCATTACCACCCAGATATAGATAAGCTTTTTCTATCCAGTCATTTGAACCATCAACTATTTCAAACGAACCCCCAACTATAAAATCATTATAACCATCATTATTAACATCTCCTACGCCTGAAACATAGCTCCCAAACCCATTAAGTCCTTCGACGTCGGCTAATCTAACTGCTTCGGTAGGATTTTTAGAGCCAAGATAACAATATACATAAGGTGTTGAATTACCTCCCCAAGATGATACAATAAAGTCATCAGTACCATCTCCATTAATATCTCCAACAATAGACACATCATTACCAAATTTATTATTAGTAACCTCTCCAATATATGTAGCATCCTCAGTATTATCAGGTACTGCACTTCCTTTATATAGATAAACTTTTCCTCTTAAATCAGACCCTACATCAGGTTCTGATATAATAAAATCATCAAATCCATCATTATCAATATCTCCGGCTTTGGCAATAGAATAACCAAAATTAGAATATTGTTCTCCATTTCCTACTTTAACATTATGGTTAACTTGAGGATTTTCCGATCCATAAAACAGATAGGAGAAACTATAATTACTCTGAGAACTAGCCAGAATATCATCAGTCCCATCGTTATTTACATCACCAACAATACTTACCTGCCACCCAAATCTAAAATGCGACACTTCTCCCTGTAAAACAATATCTTTTTCGTCATCCGGTGAATTTGATCCATACAATACATAAACAGCTCCTTTATTACTACTATATCCTGGTACTCCAATAGCTACATCAGCAATACTGTCGTCATTAAAGTCTCCTCCTCCTGCTACAGACAAACCTAACATTTCACCATTCTCTCCTGTTATCTCTAAATCAGCAGTCGCATCCGGTGTATCTCCTCCATAATATATCAGAACTTTTCCTTCAACCCCATATATACTAGATAAACCTAAAACAAAATCATCAAATCCATCGTTATTAAAATCGCCTGCCGTTGATATTGCACAACTATACTGATTCGGTATCACATCGGCAATTGTAATATCAGATGTATTATCAGGCTCTCCTCCTCCATAATATATAAACACATTTCCATTGGTTGTATACTCAGCTACACATACATCACTATAACCATCATTATTAAAATCACCTATTCCTGATACCGTTGATCCTAATGATTTATTCGCACTACTTCCGCTGATAACTATATCTGAAATATTATCGGGTTCGTCCCCTCCAAAATATATATATGCTCTCCCGTATGAACCCATATAATAAGGGCTTCCTACAATAAAATCATCATACCCATCATTGTTAAAATCACCTATTCCCGAAACAGATCTTCCGAATTGACTACCTCTCATCTCTCCATCAATTATAAAATATGGTGTATCTGTAATATCAGATCCTCCAAGGTATATATATACCCTTCCTCTGGAATCATTAATTGTTGAAGTACTTATGGCAATGTCATCGTAACCATCATTATTAATATCTCCAATATTTGTAACAACCTCACCAAATTTAGAATTACCTACGGTGTTGTTTTTGGTAAAACTCGTTAATAAGTCTTGTGTAAAAACATTTTGGCAACAAAACAGCGCGATAAGAATCGCAAATAGTGTAAACTTCTTCATAATATTTAGTATTAATTAGTAAATATGGCTATATAAATCAGAGGTTTATACATATTGTAATCACCTCTTTTTATATTTCTTAATATGTTTTTTGTATTATTCCGGGGTACAGACATATTACAAAAATTGTAGTTATTAAATAACACTGTACAGAATATTCCCTGTATAGCAAACTAAATCTCACTAAATATAATTTATGAAAAAAACTATTATTAATCAACTTTTTAGACACAAAACACTTGAAAAAACATATAACATAATGTACTTCTATTGCAGAACGTAATTCATCAACAAAAACAACGTTTATTGTCAAATAAAAAACTACTACTATAGCTTACGCAAGAATATACGAATTAGGTAAATGATATTAGAAATATAAACGTGATAATTATTAAAGATATCAGGTAGGCTATTATTGTCTTTATTATGATTATTTTATTTCACTATTATCAACAGAATTGTAATAGCAGATGGTATTGTCTGAACAAACAGAATTCTCCTCTCTGCTGTAAATGCACCAAATATTCCGGCAATAGCAACACAGCTAAGAAAAAACAGCGATATATAATCGCGCCAAACAACATCTGTTATAAACAACGACCATATTAACCCAGCTGCCAGAAACCCATTATACAATCCCTGATTAGCCGCCATAGCTTTTGTCTGCTCAAACAGTTGTTCCGGAAAACTTTTAAATACCCTCTTACCTCTTGTGGTCCAGGCAAACATCTCAAACCATAAAATGTATGTGTGAATTAGAGCTATTATTCCTATTAGTACAGATATTGTTATCGCCATAGTTTCTGATTTATTTATCACAAACATAGATAACACCTATTGCTTTATTAGGTTCAGATAGTACAGGTACCTACCCTTTAAATTTACTAAGATCTTTTATCAGATATTGCTTTTTTGCAGAGAAGTCAATCTTTAATGAATCAACCTCCTCATCAATAATAAACTCATAGCCATCTATCTTATCGTCTGGCTTCTCATTTTTGCCTTTATACTGTTTGTAATACTGCTTTATTAGTTTACAATCAGCCCTATCAATAGCTACAAGAACTCCTAGTGCTTGATTCTCATAAACCTCAAACGGCGATTTATCATTTCTGATTATTCCCATATTAATTATAGTTTGTCAAAAAAGAGAAGTACTTTATTATCCCTGTCTTCAATATATAGTTTGTTCTTACTCACCTGAACAATATAGTAGTTGTACACATCGTCACCATCAGTAATTATCATATCTCTATCGCATGCATCCCACTTATAGCTAAACTCATGTTTAGTATCATTTGGTGTTATATATATTGGTACAGTTCCGCTACAACTAATTCTCCCAAATACCGAAGCTTTACGGTTAATTCTTATATCTGTTTCTGTGAAACTCCAGATAGATCCGGCTGTATAATCTTCAAATGAGGAGTTATACACATATATGTTACGCAGATAGTTGTTTATATTAATAGCTACAGAGTTAACGTATCCAACAGGAATACCATCGATACATTTTATAGAATCTATATTTGCAATCAGATACCACTCATTATCTGAATTATTGCCAACAACAGATTTAAGACACCAGTTATTAACAACACTGTTTCTGTGAGTATCATCTCTCTTTTCGCAAGCTATAATTGTTAATACTGTAACTGTTATCAACAATATTCGGGCAAATATTCTCATAGTTGTTAAATTATGATGTAAATATATATAACATAACCTTTGTAGAAACACTTTTAATCAAAATTAGATGATCATATTAACAGTTATTGTATAATACCCTATATATCAATTTAAATTTGCAGATAGTTATAAACTATCTGCAATAAATTTATACCCAGTCAGGTTTCGGTATTCCTGTTGCATCACCCCATGCACGTACAAGCTGTGCACTTGCCCATTTATTTGAAGAATCTGGTTTACCAATGTTTCTTGACCCATTTGGTCCTCTTAAATCGTAGTTTCCGTTAGTTAACTTTACCAGACTACCATCATGTTCAGCCAAATAATCCTCCAAATCTCTTTTCTTTATTTTCGACATAATAAAAGTTTAAGAATTAATAATATAAGTTATTTAATAGTAATACTCTATCAATTGATACCCGGTTTGAACTAAATTAAATAATATCAGGAAAACCTCCTTGCAGTTATAGCAAACCAAAGTATCAATATCAGGTATCACAACGCTACTTACACAGACCCAAAGTCCTTAATATGATTATATATATGTTAGTATAGAATCTTTACAAGTACTCATCTCATAAAATCTATGATCTATAAACTTATCATGATACTGCCCAGTGTTAAGAATCTCTTTGTCAATAACAAATCCACACTTCTTAAGAACTTTTACCGATGCTGTATTTCTTACTAAAACACCGGTTTGTAACTGTTGTATGTTAAAAGAGTTAAATGCATAATCTTTAATTTTTTTCACAGCTTCTGTAGCAACACCACGATTCCAGAATTTAACAGCAATCCAATAGTATAATTTTGCACTCTTCATATTTCTATCAACATCATACAAGGCGCACAGACCCGCAAAAACATCATTGTACTTTATTATAAATGCGTATCTGTTACCTATACCTCTCTGTTTTATCTCATTAATAATATACTGTTCCGCCTCATCAGCAGAGTAGGGTATTGTAACAGGATATGTATCAACTAATCTGTTATCATTCATATTCTCATGTACAAATCGCAGATGTTCAATACCAATTGGTACTAGTGTGCAGAAATCTTCTGTCTTATTGCTTGTCATATCTGTAACTAATTATAGTACCAAATATCAGCAACTATTACTCTTTATCTATAAGGGTTTTCATCGCTATTTATAATATGGTTGATAATATCAGGATATACTGCCAAATATTAAAAAAGGCAACACAGAACATACTCTGCATCACCTTTTGTTTATTTATGGAGACAACTGTTTCTTTATTGCCAGATAAAACTCCCGTTAAATCATTTTTTACGGACTAGTAAAGCTATTCTTATGCACATCTCTAGTATGTGAGCAAAGCCTTTACTCATGCCCGGTTTCCTTCTTTTTGTGTGAATTAATATCCTCTTTTCTATCTGATCTTATAAACATTGTTATTGATGCTGATAAGAATGCAAGTAGAGCACCAAGAATAATATTAAACGATTGCGATGCCAGCTCTTGCAGATCGCCAGATGAGTCGTTTGCTTTTGACATAAACGATATTATTCCATCTTCCATATCTGTTTTAAGCTCATCACTACCAGTAATTAACTCAATCTCTTTTATCTGATCAATATATCCGTTTATTGTTTTGTCCGGATCATTAAACTCCTGCTGCCAAAATGCAATATATGCTATTGATATAAGCAGTATAATATATACAACCAAAACTACAAACCACACCAATATTCTTTGATTCATATATCTAGATTTATTTTTCAAAGATCATATAGAACTCACATTTTTTAGTCATCATCGTGTGCAAGTAAAGCCTTTACTCATGCTCGTTTTATCTGTTCATAACTGTTCTTAGTTTAGTCGGTTCTGATAAAAGCAGTGTATCCGACAACAGGTTTGTTGATTGCTACCTGTATGCCGGATAACTACTCAAGCATCAATAACCAAAAACAAATCAATAATGACAAAAAACCGATTGTTCAAATCAATATACTATTTCGCTAAAACTGTAATCTATAATATTAAATATAGAGATATCAACATTTCCATCTATTCCTCTCACAGAGCCTTTATCTGTTATCTGCCATAATGTCCAACTACTATTTTCCCAAATAAGCGGTAGCTCTGGTTTATCAACATCATACTCTGATATCCACAATCTGTAATCAGCAAATCTATGATCAGAAAGGTTTACTTTGGCAAAGCTATAGTTAGAGTATATTATAGGCTTTACGCCAAGCTTATTCTCTACAGTAGTTAACCACAATAGTACATTACGCTGATAATCCCGGTTACTTATTTGGTTATTAACAAACTCCTGCTCAAGATCCAAAACAGGATATATATCACCGGGATTAAGACAGTTAACTACTTTCAAAAAATTATTTGCCTGATCAATCGGGTTATCATTATATATATAGAAATGATACATTCCGGTATTAATACCTGCTCTCTTTGCTTCTGTGTAGTTGCTGTTACACATACTATCTTTAACTGTTATCCCTTCTGTAGCTTTTATATATGCAAACTCAATGCCTCTGCTGCTCACCTCTGTCCAGTTTATCCTACCCTGATAGTGCGATACATCAATACCAATTATATTACTGTTCTTTACACTTTTGTCAGCCGTTTTTTTCGTTATCAGAGTATCTCTTCTCGATGGTGTTATATCACTATTATCGCCACTGCACCCGTATAACAAAAGGGTTATTCCTACAATATGTAGTATCCGTTTCATATGTTCAAATTTGTTTTTAATAGGTCATATGGAGCTCGCATAATTTAGTCATCCTCGTGTGTGTGAAAACTCTTTCTCATGCTCGTTTCATATGTCTAAATTTGTTTTTAATATCTCTTTATGTTGTATGTTTCACATAATGCTCTAACCCACAATCTTTACTGCTAAGATATAGCAGCATAACTCTATATTTCAGGTAGTTTACAACGGTTTGTTCAATAACGATGTATACATATGTTATCTTTTTAAGAACTGATTTGGCATTTTTATACAATATTCCGTAACTTATATATCTGTTTACAAAACCCTGGTTATTATGACTGATAACGAATATCTTGAGGAGCTTCTGCCCGAAATTAACAGTGTTGATGATAATGATATAAAGTGGTGTAATATGCCTATAGGAATATATCTGCAAGAGGCAAAAAACTTGTATACCCTGTGTAAAGAAGATTTTGATAAACTAACAGCTATAGGTATGCAGCAGGGCAAACCTGATAAACTGTTAAGATATACCTGTGCGCTACGTGCCGCACAGAGCATATTTGAGTTAAACAAATCTGAATGGCGCAAAGCACAAGATAATTGGAACAGTTATAAGGATGAGGCTCTTGAATTCAGAAAAGAGTTGATTAATACTATGAAATTTGCCTATAGAGATAATCCTGATATTTTAAAGAAAATAAGATATAATACAACCCAAACCAGATACTCAGGAATAGCACAAAGCTTGTTGAATCTGTCTGTATTGGGCAGAGAAAACAGTGAAGAACTTATTGATATTGGTATGGATTTAAGTATGCTAAACAGAGCATCTGAAGAGTCTGCCAGAATGTATAAGTTAAATGCAAAAACAAGTTGGCGCACATGTCAAGACAACCATAACAAGGTTATAAGAGACAAAATATTAACCCTGCTTAAAATATTGGTTGATGATATAAGAACATTTGGACAATTTGCCTTCAGACACGATGCTGAACATAAAAATTTGTACTACAGCAAATATTTCAGAACCAAAAACAGAAGATACAGGAACAAAACAAAGAGAACAGACAGTAGTATAATCTCCTGATTTAGTTATACAATTTACAAACAGCTGATAACAAACTCCTTTACATAGTTATCAACAGCCTGTTAATAGCTATTCTGTAGTCTTATATAATATCATCTGATTTATTGAATAAACACTATATTATATCTGGATATAAGACAGTTACATCTTTATTATTATTAATCTACTCTTAATATTAAAGTTAAAAATAACTCTATATAACTTATTGATAAGTTATGGTATTATATATTATCTGATCATATTATAATAAAAAGTGATCTTTTGTACTTATTTAGCGATCTTACTATAAGGTTATTTGATAATTATGTTCTCAGAGATTATCTGTGTATAATGTTTATTGATCTGTTATCTGTATAGAGTGATTTTATATATAAGAGGTATTTAAGAAACATTAATCAGATGCTAAGGAGCTATAAAATTAGAGTGGGGAACATTAAAGAAAAGACCAGCACCTGAATAAACAGGTGCTGGTGGCAGTATAGGCACAATGGCTGAGATAATTCAGTAATGGTTAAATCTGATATATCTCACGACAAAAACTAAACTATTCATGACTATGTCCTAAACCATTTGTACTATAACCATACTGCATCATATAGCTATCCGGGAATAACGAGAGGTCTGTATCTCTTACATCGGTGCACCAGCTTACCGGATAAAAGTAGTACGATGGAAATATTGTGATACCCTTATCCATAAGAGCCTCTGAGAAGAACCGTGGCCCGCTACTAATCCAGGTTGGGTGCTGATTGTTTATCCGATTCTCTTTAAATGTATTACCTAATAATTTTATTGTATATAACATAAGTGGGTTAAACTGAGAGCAGCCTATAACGCCGTTGGCAATCATATAATCATCCTCACGTCCGGCAAATATTCCTGTCAGGTTGGTCTGTTCAAGCAGGTTATCAAGTGGCTTACTGTTTATCCATTCGCTGTCGGCATCAATATATATGCCACCAAACTGGTACAGAAGTTCATAACGCAGAATATTAACTTTTCCGCTAAGTACTGTCTCTCTGTCATACAACGCTCTGTTTATAAGGCTTAGTTTCTCTATATCCTCTTCGCGCCACAATACATATCTCCAGTTTGGGTGTCTCTCTATAAATTTTTTCCTAAATGTATCAATCCACTGCCATGGTGGTTTGTTAGGTCCTATCCATACCTGATGTATAGTACGCGGTATCTGTTGTGGTTTATTGTAGAAATAGGCATTAGCCATACTTTTAATGTCGTTGCTCACAGGATCGTTTATTGATATCCGGTATGGCAATCCCACATCTGATATAACCACAGTACGTTTGCTGTTTATAAGTGATAGTAGCTTGTTTCTCATTTTAGTAAAATTGGTTTATGATTACTTATGCCATTTTAATATCTATAACTTACTTATATCAACTCCTGTATTGTTAATTATTACAGCAGTATCAATACTGTTCCATCGTCTGTCTGTTACATGTTTTGGCGATGTATTGCCTTTATGAATAATGCCTATGTAATGGTCTGTTCGTGTATGAGGCACAATCTTTTTTGGACATGTGCTCCACAGGAAACGTACATCTTCGCCAATATTCATCTCCGGAAAAGGGTTGCGTTTCCATAACTGTCTGGTATAACACAATGTTGCTCCGTGCACCCATGGCATATCCTGATCAGGATATATATATTGCCACGATTTGTCTGTATCGGGCTGATGAAAATATGGATTACTAAGCCCTGTTACATCAGCATTTGTTGTCAACAGACTTTTAACCTGATACTCAATCCAGTCTGATGAATACCAATCATCATCGTCCCAGTGAATAATGATATCTCCAACTGATTTATCACAAGCAAGGTTACGCTTTTTGCCAATGGTTAATTTATCTGTGAGTCGCAGATATTTTATTCTGTTATCGTTAACAGGTATTATATCAGCCACCGAATCCTCTCCATCGTCAACAACAATAAGTTCTCTGTTAGCATAACTCTGATTAATAAAGCTATCTATTGCCTTTGATACAAATTGCCTTCGGTTTGCTGTGGGCATTATACAGCTCACCTTTATTTGTTGCTCAGAACTGGTCTCAATCTCTTTATCAACAATATCTTTGTAAATAGCGTTATAGAACTCCATATCAGGAATAATATAGTTAGGCATTTCTGCCCGGCTCCACTCATTAGGCTTTAAGAACTTACCCGAACTGAATTGCCAGCTATTCATATTATGTCTTACATATATAAACAGTTCGTGTCCGTCTATCTTAAGCAGACGAGCTCCTCCTTTTATCATATTCTCAAGCAGTTCGGCATCTTCTCTTAACGATATATCAGGATATCTGCATTGCTCAGACAACAGATCTTTTCTGTATGCCAATGTTCCGCCTAAAACGCCATGAGTACACATACTTTTAAACAGCTCAGGTGTAGAGTACCAGAATGTCTTTTTACCCGGAACAAAGAATAGTGTGTTGTTAAGAGCTGTAATATCACACACCCCGTCTATTATTGGTTTAACCTGTCTCGATATCCTATCTGAGGCATACCAATCATCATCGTCCCACTGAACAATTATATCTCCGTCAGACAATTTACATGCTATATTGCGCTTTGCTCCAATTGAGTAACTACTTGATGACTGTACAAGTTTTATATTATCATATGCCTGAAAACCAGAAGGTAGATCGTCTATACTATTAAAGACAATAATCAGCTCCTTATTCGGATAATCTTGTCTGTTGAAATATAATACAGCCTGTGCTAAGAAATCTGGTCTGTTATATGTTGGCATAATACAACTTACCATTGGGTTATCAGAGTAGATATGTTTATTATTGGTATCTACATCTCTATGGGTGTCTCTTTTTTTAAAGATACTCTTCAGTTTTATGGTTGACATATTTGTGCTAATTGTTAATTCTATACAGATCCGTTTTAGTTAAATACGGAACAATGGTCTATTGATATTTAATTATGTAGTTTACAAACATATTAACAGGTCTGGTTTCGTAATTGCTAACCTTTATTTTACCCGGAATAGTCTTTAAGTCATCGGTAGGATCAGAGGTAAGATCATCCTGAGTTGAGGCAAATGCAGACCCGCTTTTGCCGGGCATTACACCAACAGGTTTTTTATATTGGTGTTTATGCTTCTGCATAGCACACTTCTGAACAGAACCTATCTGGTTCTCTTTTCCTCCGGGAGCCTTCTCTCTACTCTCTGTGCTTGCCTCATCTGTTCCTATTCCCCGTAGAAACATTCCTCTAAGATCCGGTATATTAAATTCACCATCGCTTCCGCCGTACAGATAACCGAGCACTGCAAATAGTTCAGGATAGTCAATTACATTTAGTTTTCGTCCGTCGCAAACAATCCATCCCCATGCCTCAATAGGCGTTGTATTAAAGTTCTCATCCGGACAACTATCGTCAATTCTTCCGGCATATGCTGTTATGGAACCAACAGGTGGTGCTGATCCGTTTATTGTATTATGATAGAACATCTGTTTTTTATGTTTAGAATAAATTACTCTCTTTTTTAAGCATCTGCAATGAGGTTGGAATCTCAAACTCCCAGGTATCAATAATAATGTCATCGCCATCATTAATATTCTTACCGGCCAATCTTTTAATCTCATATATTAACGATGCCTGATTGTGAAATGCCGGAGCAAATCTCTCTTTTGCAGACCATATTAATCCTGTTTGCAGATAGTATAACAGCGAGTGGTTAAATCGTTGTCTTACAGGAACAATTATCTCTATCTCACTTGCCTGAAGAAATGCTGTGAATACTACCGGATAGTACTCATTTGTTATATCGGTATCGGCTTTTATAAACGGTGTATTATCACTGCTCTTTATACTGTAGTTAAGTTCGCTCCACTCTAATGCACAATTAAGAAAATCTACAATGCCAAACTGGTTTACATTTGACCTGTTGTAGTATGCCTGTTCTGTTTCGGTAACACTATTGCATCGCGCATATCGTGCAAACGAATCTACCCCCAGATTTCTTAACAGGTTATTAACGGCTTGTTTATAGTATGAATTTCTGTAGTTGTTAGAGTATATATTGGTGTAGTATTGCTCTCTGGCATATTGATAATAATTTGTAATAGTTTTATACATTGTCTTACGCCAACTGTTTAATTTAGTACTACCACACAAACACTCTACTACAACATTAATTCTTATTACAGAACTATTAACAGGTGGCGACAGATAACCAGAGTGACTAACTGCTGAGATCACAACCGCATCATCCTCTCTATTCAACTGGCAATGAACCTTATTACTACTATCTATATCTACACATATCTTAGCAGCTCCTACAGCAACATCAACCGACGATGTTGAAGTATCGCCTCCGTTTATGCATGCAATATGAGCCTTATATGCATAATAACCTTCTGGCACTGTAACTGTTTTACTCTCATCTGAGCAGAGAGTAACCGATACTGTTCTATTCTCATCAGGAGGCAGATCTATATCAGGCACGTTATAGTAAGTACACGCTGCTATATAGTTATCTCGGGTTATATCTGTGAACTGTTTTATATTAAACAACTCATCAGGCGATAAGATCTCCTTAAGTTCCTGATTTTTGAGTTTATGTTCCTGTTGTATAAACTCTTTTGCAGGATTCTTAACTGTAACCTTCAGCATTAATCTGTAACCACAACTTAGTAATTTTGCTCTATATAACTTATTAAGCCAATAGTACACTCCATTAATTGGTTCTCTGTTGTTACTGTTATCTACAACACTCTCATAAGACTCTTCGTACTCGTTCTCTGATTTAATTATCCGCTCCTTATTAACATATCTGGCAATATTGGTTGTTGCATTGTGTATTACACGCTGAGCAAAAGCAGCATTGCTTTTTTTAGCAGGATCAATAATCTTTCTTTCAACATTATAATCTCCATTAATCTTAAGATTGGTAGGCGGACCATATGTTGTATTCAGATTATTGTATGTATATACATCCTGACTATGAGCCAATACATTTATTATCTCGCCTGATATTGCCTCGTTAATATTATCGGTATTATCAGACACGCTATTATTATCTGCTGTTGCATTGGCAGAGACAGAACTATGTTTGCTCTGTTCTCGTTTTGTCTTCTTTCGTCTTTCTCCTGGCATTACAGATACTATATCTGATATATCGCCTGGCATATATCTAAC
Source organism: Bacteroidales bacterium UBA6680 (assembly GCA_002454955.1). GTDB lineage: Bacteria > Bacteroidota > Bacteroidia > Bacteroidales > UBA6680 > UBA6680. The sequence goes on along the minus strand of DKJY01000123.1, from coordinate 4,598 downwards.
CAATTTCTGTTTTACCTGATGCAGATTGCCAATAGCAAACACCTCTGCATAACCATGGTACTCTTTTGGTGGCGAACAGATTGGTTCTGGCAGAGGAAACAGATCTGACGGGAGCATCACTGTTGCTCTGATCATCATATCAATTTGCTCAGATGTAAACGGGGGTTGCGACTTATCAACACCCAGATTCAGAAATATCTGTTCAAAGACATTACATGCAACCAATACCTCTGTAAGAAATTCCGTTACACTATTGTTATATCCGGGTATTATAATTGTGGCAAAGTACGAGCTCCAGACAGATTCCTTTTGTTGTATATATTCTGTGCTCTTTAGTATGGCATACACCTCATCTGCCGTAATATTATATGAATTACTGAACTGCCCCGGTATATCACTATATGTTCCTGACATCCCGATATTAGATATAAATGATAAGAACTCCGGGATATGGCATTTCAGATTCTCTTTTGACCTCACATATATATTTTCATATGGTTCTCTGCCTTCTATAAATGTTATAGCCTGATTAATAATACCATAATAATTGTTCTTTGCCTTACTCTGCAAAAGATTATTGTAAAACATATTAGCAGGAGGGCTAAGTGATATTGGTTCATATAATACAAAACATAGTTTAAGTATGCTACTCTCTATTACAGGCCAATGATAAAGATTTATATACGGAAAGAGCATATCATAATCTCCCCTTCTGCTTATTATATTATCATCCTCTCCTATTATCTCTGATTCGTTGTCATAAACAGGGAACTCTGAGGTGTTGATTTTCCCAATCTGCTTTACAGACATTGGACCAATAAAATGAGATCTGTCATCTGGGTCTCCAAAATAGAGTTCTCCCCAAATAACAAAATGATTTATCCCGTCTTTATCTTCAAAATATGCCTTTATATCTCCTTCAATTGTATGATCCTGAACACCATTTTTAATTTTAAGGATATTTTCTGCACCTGCAATAAGTTTCTCTTTATTAATCAGTAGCTTTTTTATATACGATAGCCTAACATAGTTAAGTGTAACCTCAACCTCTGCTTTCTGATATTTCGCAATTGATATATCAAATGTAAAAGCAAATTTTTTATCGTCAGTATCCCAGTTATCAACATAACTATATAGTATGCTATCATCCATTATTTTCAGAAATATTTATGAATCAGTGTAAAAAAGTGTTGGTACGTATATCAATAACTAAACAACAGGTATAGATTATCTAAAGCAGCTATTCTAACGGATTTATAAGAGCAAATGCTCCCTCCATTCTATAAGGAGTGTTACCTTTTATGCCATAATCAAGGTCTAAAAGAAAATTATATTGATTATCACAAAATTGTCCGGCTCTATTTCCTAACTGGATTAGCTTAACGATACCTTTAACAAAATATCCCTCGTCGGTTACATGATAAAGTCTGCACAGCCCCTCTTTACCCAGAGTATATACAAAATTATTATCGCTACGCGGGGGCGATTCTTCTGTACCTACTCTAAGATCCTGATTAAGGATTAGGTTGAATGTAACATCCGGAATCTTTTTGGTATTATCAATATTAAATTTAAACGTAAAGATTATATCTTCATTGTCACTATCGGGTATATTCAGTAGTCTTATCTCAGTATTATGCATAATTTTTCTGTTTTATTTGGTATTATTATTTTTCAGAAATACAGAGAGGATTACTCCTCTCTGTGGCAAGCCGTTACACGTACTTGATATTCTCAAGAGAGAACTGAAATTTTGTTGCATTAGGTCCTGTTCCTCCACCTGTCATTACAATATCGGCAGATGCTACGCCAAGCAGACCAAGCTCGGTATTTATATCTGATATAATTGCAGAGTTCATTACCTCTCCCTCCTCAATCTGAGAAACAACACCTACCCATAGTGTTGGCTTAAACTGGAATACTGCTTTCTGCTCAGGAGATACACCTGTTTTTCTGGCAAGTAGTTTACCCCCTTTGTATATGTTGGCACTAATAGCACCTTTTACAAGATCGTTACGCAGTTGAACCTCTTTTCTTGATGGGCCAGGGCCAAAATATTCAAGCTGATCGCCAGAAGGATCCTGAAAAACATGGAATAACTGACCATTATGCGCTGGAATAGGTGTGATTATCTCATTCCCCCAAGAGTCTTCAGCACTTATGCGCATACTCATAGGAAAAGTAAACTCATGGTGCCATCCTGTGGCACAGTTTTTAATCACTTTCCATGCAACTGCCAGTTCGTCAAAATCTGTAGATACATTCTTCTGAAAGAAAACAATGTGTGAATTATTCTGGTCATTTGACTCATTAATGAAATTTAGTTTGATATCCGATTTCATCATGTTATTATATTATTTTATTCCTACTCTGTTTAATAAAGGTTTTTCGGATTCCACCCTATAATATTTGGCGCCTTTATTCATTATATTACAATAGCAAATTTACACCAGTACTAGCTTTTATATAAGGTGGTAATCACCTGTTTATACTATTCAGGTGGTAGTATTAAAGTCAGATTCATCAAGCAGTGTATATGTGAACTCCTGCTGTTCTGATCTCTCACAGATAGATATAAACTCTTTAAAATCAGCTGCACTCTTAAACACCTGGCAACCTGCAGACCACTTATCAACAAGTATAGATCTGCTTACCGGATTACTGCGATGTATATTTATTCCGAATATTCCTGTATATTTCCGCCCTCCGGTATCTAAAATATTATCTCTGTTATTATCGCGCCATACCTCTACAGCTCTGTGTTGTACCAGCGCCTTGTATCTGTTTCTGTGCATTCCCAGTTTAAATGCATCTATATATTGTCCCGGAACAAGAATTGCGGTACCTCTTACATTGATAGGGTTATTCAGCCAATATTTACCCGGATCGGTAGTTGCAGGATATTCAAACAGCCTCTTATTTATATCAACAACTATTATCTTATCGTCAAAAGAGTTAGAGATAAGATTTCGGTTTCTAACACCAACTATATTCACCTTATTATCAAAGCATTTATAGCCTTTGCTTTTCATGACTTTGTATAATTCATTTACCGTCATTTTAGCTACATTTTGTGTTAACAATCAATAAAAAACCTCGTATTCATTAAAATCAAGTACCTGATTCTGCATTGCCCAGATAACAAGTCCTACAGTATTCTTGGTACAACTCTTTAGCAGCAGGTTACTACGGTGTCCTTCAACTGTTCTTTTTGTTATAAATAGTTTCTCAGCTATATCGTTTGTTGTATACTGCTTACAGATAAGGTCAAGCACTTCAATCTCTCTGTCTGTTAACTTCTCATTATCGTTAACAATTGGTTGAGGAACCTTTGATGATATCTGGTTTTTCATTACATCTAACTGCTCTTCTGAAAAGTAGAATCCTTTATCATTCACCTCTTTAATAATATTAATGAGGTTTGTTACAGATATACTTTTAGATATGTATGCATTTACACCAGCTCTGAATAGAGAGCCAATAAATTCTGTTTTATAAACAGACGTCATTACAACTATTTTCACATCAGGATACGCTGTTTGTATATGAGCTATGAGATCCAGAGCTTTTATTGTACTCAGTTTAAGTTCAATAATTACAACATCTGGTATAGCAGTTCCGGACTTTAGATAATCAAGGAATAGATTACCATCTGTAAAGCTATTTAATAGTGTAAGATTATTGCTATTGCCACAGTAATAGTTTAATAGCTCAGCTATTAACACATCATTATCAACAATAGAAAAAGAAAAATTATTCATGAGTATAAGGTTATTTGGTTTATAAATTCATTTCCCGGTATTACGTTAAGTGTAACATTATCAAGTACGGGGTAAAGATTCTAACTATTATGAGCATATTTAAGGTAGAAAACTACCATTTTACCAGTATAGGTATAAATACATGTTTGCAATATGTGTATATAGTCCAATAATAAATATCTCAGATTATAACAGATAGGTCTGTTTTAATTGTAATAGATAAAAGTGTATCTGGTTTTGAATTTTTATAGATATAAAAAGCAGATAATTGTCAATCTTTCTTAATTTTGCGGTTTCTTAATAATGTAACAAAGTAACCCTTACTATAATGGATTATAATTTTAAAGAGACAGAGAAGAAATGGCAAAAATATTGGGCCGATAACAATATCTATAAGGTTGATGTTGATAAATCGAAACCCAAATTTTATGTGTTAGATATGTTCCCATACCCTTCGGGAGCAGGACTACATGTTGGTCATCCTCTGGGATATATAGCTTCTGATATTTACTCTCGTTATAAACGTTTATGCGGGTACAATGTATTGCACCCAATGGGTTATGATGCATATGGTTTGCCAGCTGAGCAGTATGCTATTCAAACAGGACAGCACCCTGCTATTACCACAGAGACAAATCTTAACAGATACAGAGAGCAGCTGGATAAAATAGGTTTTTCTTTTGACTGGGACAGAGAGATAAGAACATGTGATCCTGATTACTACAAATGGACTCAGGCTGCATTTATTAAGATGTTTAATGCCTACTTTAATAACAAAATACAGAAGGCTGAGGATATTACCCTTCTTGTTAAGGAGTTTGAGGCAAACGGAACAGC